>NZ_JBFULE010000007.1:0-35098 GCF_056400485.1 Roseateles sp. P5_B10 | reverse complement strand
GCGGTTGAGCAGGCGCACACCCAGACGCGCCTCCAGCTGCTGCAGCGCCAGGCTGACCGAGGCGCGCGGCAGCTGCAGCTCGTCGGCGGCCTTGCTGAAGCTGGCCAGGTCGACGATGCGCACGAAGAGGCGCATCGCATCGAGTCGGTCCATGGCCGTTTGGCTCCGATTGTTTAGTTGGGCTGGATTGTGATGTCTTGTTCGTCTGATTTATCCGAAAGCGATCGAACAATACATTGAACTCACAGGGCCGCTCCTCGGTCCTGCCTTCCAACCCAACGATCTGGAGCACCCCGTGAGCAACACCACTTCTTCTTCCTCTTCCCCCGTCGCCATCGTCACCGGCGCCTCGCGCGGCATCGGCGCGGCCATTGCGCAGCGACTGGCGGCCGATGGCCATGCCGTGGTCGTCAACTACGCCGGCAATGCCGTCGAAGCGCAAAAGGTTGTCGATGCGATCGTGGACCGTGGCGGCCGTGCCATCGCCGTGCAGGCCGACGTGGCCGACGCGGGCGCCGCCAGGCTGCTGTTCGACGCTGCCACCGAAGCCTTCGGCGGCGTGGACGTGCTCGTCAACAACGCCGGCGCCATGGCCAACGAGCTGCCCCACCTGGCCGACACCGACGACGAGACCTTCGACCGCCTCTTCGACATCAATGTGAAGGGCAGCTTCCTGGCCATGCGCGAGGCGGCCAGGCGCCTGCGCCAGGGCGGGCGCATCATCAATTTCTCGACCAGCGTTATCGGCCTGGGCCTGCCGGGCTACGCCGTCTACGCCGCCACCAAGAGCGCCATCGAGACCATGACCAACATCCTCGCCAAGGAGCTGCGCGGCAAGGCCATCACCGTCAACGCCGTGGCCCCCGGCCCGACGGCAACGAACTTGTTCCTGAACGGCAAGACGCCCGAGCAGGTCGAGCGCCTCGCCAAGATGGCGCCGCTCGAGCGCCTGGGCCAGCCCGAAGACATCGCGGCGATGGTCGGCGTGCTGGCCGGGCCGCAGGGCGGCTGGGTCAACGGCCAGACGGTGCGCGTCAACGGCGGCATTGTCTGAAGGAGGACAGCATCATGAGCAACCAACAACAAGTCATCCTCGTCACCGGCGCCTCCAGCGGCATCGGCAAGCTGAGCGCCCTGGCCCTGGCCACCGCCGGCCACACCGTCTACGCCAGCATGCGCGGCGTTGCTGGCAAGAACTCGGCCAAGGCCCGCGAGCTGCGCGACTGGAGCTTTGCCCGCGGGCTGGACCTGCGCGTCGTGGAGCTGGACGTGCTGTCGCAGCACAGTGCCGACGCGGCCGTCGCCACCATCGTGGCCGAGCAGGGCCGCCTGGACGTCGTCATGCACAACGCCGGCCATCTCGTCGTCGGGCCTACCGAGGCCTACACGCCGGAAGAGATCACCGCCGTCTTCAACACCAATGTGCTGGGCGCCCAGCGCGTCAACCGCGCGGCCCTGCCGGTGCTGCGGGAGCAGCAGCGCGGCCTGCTGCTGTGGATTGGCAGCACGACGACACGCGGCGGCTTCCCTCCCTTCCTGGGCCCCTATGCGGCGGCCAAGGCGGCCATGGACTCGCTGGCCGTGACCATGAGCTTCGAGCTGGCCCGCTTCGGCATCGAGACCAGCATCGTCGTGCCCGGCGCCTTCACCAGCGGCACCGACCATTTCGCCAACGCCGGCAAGCCGGCCGACGAGGCCAAGGCCGCGGCCTACGCCCGCTATGCCGGCCTGATGGACCAGATCGGCACGCGTCTGACCGCGCTGATGCCGCCCGAAGCCGACCCGCAGGCCGTCGCCGACGAGGTCGTGCGCGTCGTGGGCCTGGCGCATGGCGAGCGGCCCTTCCGCTCGGTCGTCGACTTCATGGACGACGGCGCGGCGGCGGTGACCGATGTGGCCGAGCGGGTGCGCGAGGACTTTGCCGCGCGCATCGGCATCGCCGACCTGCTCAGACCCACTATCGCCTAGAAGCCGAAGTTGACCGTCAGCGTGCCACCCGCCGTGACAGCCAACGGGCCGACGACCTTGACCGTGCCGTTGAGGCTGGCGTTGAAGGAGTAGGACAGGCCGGCCGTCACGTCCGCCGCAAAGACCAGGCTGGCCGGCGGCGCGGCATAGGGCGCCACCCAGGGCGGCGCGGCGGGCAGGGTCAGCTTGAAGGCGCCGGTCGTCGAGTCCGATAGGGTCTCGGCGATGGTGATGATGCCGCCGCTGGCCAGCTTCTGCGTCGCCGCGACGGCCGCCGTGTTGACCACCCCATCCACCATCACCGTGCCCATGGCCTGGCCATCGATGGCCGGGGCGGGCGACAGCGGCGCCACGCTGGTGCTGACGGCCGTCACGGTATTGGCCGTCACCGGCACGCCGGTCACGACCATGGTGGCCCGCGCCGCGGACTTGATGACCAGGTCATAGCTGCCCGGCGCCACCGGGGTGAGCACGAACTTGCCGCTGCTGTCCGGCGCGGTGGCCTTGAGCACGACACCGCCCTGCTGCAGGCTGACCTGGGTGCCGCCAAAGGCGACGCTGGCGTCCACATAGCCGCTGATGCCCGACAGCAGGTTGGGCACCACAGCCACGACGGGCTTGAGCAGATATTGGCCCGAATTGCCCGCCGTGACGACGGACTTGCAGGCATCGAAATCCAGCACGAAGTCGGCCATCTGGTTGGCCGCGATGTCGATGCTGGCATTGAGCTTGAGGCCGCTCTGCTGGCCGCTGGGCGTCTTCAGCGCGACCTCGCTGCCGCCCGTGGGAACGACCGAGTTGGCCAGCGGTGTGGCGCCGCCGTTCTCGGCCAGCACCAGGCGCAGCTGCGCGTAATGGCCCACGGCGAGCGGCACCTGGCCCAGGCTGGCGAGCACGCCGTTCTGCAGCGCCAGCAGGTCAAAGCGCTGTGTCGGGCCCACCACCAGGTCCGTCCAGCCGGCGCCGTCCTCGGCGGCGTCGGCGCTGGCGTTGACGCGGACCTTTTGCACCGTCACGTACACATGGTCGAAGCCGCAGGCCGGCGAATCGGTCAGTTTCAGGGCCAGCGTGCCCGAGGTGCTATTCGAGGGCGTCGTGACAGGAGTGCCGGCATCGCCGCCGCCACCGCCGCAAGCTGCAAGGGCCACGGCCGCAGCGCATGCGCTCAGGGTTCTGTAGTTCATGAGAGCCTCCAATCGAGATGCCCTCCCCGTCTGCAGTGTTGGCTTTCGCGGTGTGCCCAGGCTTTACCAATCGCGTCGGGTTGTTACCCGCTCAGCGGCGCTTGCGGGCGGCCGCAGCCAGCTCCTGAGCGCTGACCACCCAGGCCGGGTTGCCCACCACGCGCTCAACGACGAGGTCGATGAAGGCGCGCACCCGCGCCGGCTGGGCCACGCGGCTGCCGTAGTACAGGTACAGGCCAAGGTGGGCGCAGACATGCTGGGTCAGCAGCGGCACGAGCCGGCCGCTGCGGATCAGCGGGGCGGCGGTGGCGCCGACGAGCTGGCCGATGCACTGGCCGGCCACGACGGCATTGGCCTCCAGCTCGACGTCGTTGGTCATGAAGACCGAAGCGACGTCGCGCCCGACGATCTCGTCGCCCACCAGGAACTCCCAGGGCATGGCTTTGCCCGTGCTCGGGTGGCGAAAGCCGCTGCAGCGGTGCTGGGCCAGCTCGTCGATGCTCTGCGGCGCGCCATGGCGGGCGATGTAGGCGGKCGCGGCGCAGACGATCAGCTGCAGCGGCAGCAGGTGGCGGGCGATCAGACCTTCGCCCGGCGGCGTGCCGGCGCGAAAGCCCACGTCGACGCGGTCTGCCACCCAGTCGCCGATGCGGTCGTCCAACTGCACATCGGGCTCGACGTCGGGGTGGCGGGCGCAGAACTCCTCCAGCACCGGCCACAGCACCGGCAGCATCAGCGAGCGCGAGGCCGTGATGCGCAGCGGCCCGGCGATGACGTCGCGTCCCTGGCGCGCGCCGTGCAATGCACGTTGCAGTGCTTGCAGCCCAGGCGCTGCGGCGCCGAGGAAACGCTCGCCCTCCTCGGTCAGGCTGAGCCGACGCGTCGTGCGGTGGAAGAGGCGCACGCCAAGGTAGGCCTCCAGCTGCGTCAGCGCCTGGCTCGCCGCCTGCGGCGTGATGCCCTGGGCCACCGCGGCCTGGCGCAGGCTGCCCAGCTCGGCGGCCTTGGTGAAGGTGGTGATGGCGCGCAGTTCGTTGAAGGCCATTGTCAGGATTTACTTGCCAATCAATGAAGCGATTCTGGGCTAGTTGAAGATCAATCCCGATCCTAAATTTCGCTCCATCGGCCGATCCACCCTTCCCCCCACACCGGAGCCCAACATGACCACCACCCCCACCTTCAAGCGCGTCTGGATGATCACCGGCGCCTCGCGCGGCATCGGCGCACGCATCGCCGAAGCGGCCCTCGCTCATGGCGACGCCGTTGTGGCCACGGCCCGCGACGCGGCCGCCATCGAGAAGCGCTTTGGCGCCCAGCCCGGCCTGCTGGCCGTGGCCCTGGACGTCACCGACGAATCCCAGGCCGCTCGGTCCACGGCCGCCGCGCTGGCCCGCTTCGGCCGCATCGACGTCCTCGTCAACAACGCCGGCTACGGCCTGCTCGGCGCCGTCGAGGAGGCCAGCGCCGACGAGGTGCGCCGCCTGTACGAG
Source organism: Roseateles sp. P5_B10 (assembly GCF_056400485.1). NCBI lineage: Bacteria > Pseudomonadati > Pseudomonadota > Betaproteobacteria > Burkholderiales > Sphaerotilaceae > Roseateles > Roseateles sp. P5_B10. The sequence goes on along the minus strand of NZ_JBFULE010000007.1, from coordinate 30,456 downwards.
ACCAATGTCTTCGGCCTGCTGAACGTGACCCGCGCCGTGCTGCCGCAGATGCGCGAGCGCCGCAGCGGCCATGTCATCAACATCTCGTCGCTGGGTGGGGTCCGTTCGGCCGCGGGGTTCGGCGTCTACTGCTCGACCAAGTTCGCCGTCGAGGGCATCACCGAGGCCCTGCATGCCGAGCTCGCGCCGCTGGGCATCCACGCCACCGTCGTCGAGCCGGGTTACTTCCGCACCGAGTTTCTGGAAGGCCAGTCCCTCGTCACCTCGCCGCGCGAGTTGGCCGACTACGCCGCCAGCGCCGGCCAGGTGCGCGAGGCCGCCAGGCGCATCAGCCTCAACCAGCCCGGTGACCCCGAGCGCCTGGCGCAAGCCATGCTGACGCTGGTCGATGCCAAGACCCCGCCACTGCGCCTGCCGCTGGGCACGGACACGCTGCAGGCCATTGCCGACAAGCACGCCTTTGTCGAGCGCGAGACGGCCGAATGGCGCGGTCTCGCGGCATCGACGGACTTTCCGGCCTGAACCTCRGCCGCGCCGACGGCCGTGGTCGTGCACGACTTCGCCGTCAGACTTGGTGAAGGGCGGCAACGGCCCGACGGGCAGCAGCTCCAGCACCGCCTCCGACGGACGGCACAGCGCCGTGCCCAGGGACGTCACGACGATGGGGCGGTTCAGCAGCACCGGATGCTGCTGAACCGCGTCCAGCAGGGCGTCATCGCTCAGAGCCGGATCGGCGAGGCCCAGCTCGGTGAAGACGGCCTCCTTCTCGCGCAGCAACGCGCGCAAGGGCTGGTCGGCGGCCGCCGCCAGCGCGCGGATTTCGTCGCGGCTCGGCGGCGTCTGCATGTACTCGACGACGCGCGGCTCCAGGCCGGCATGGCGGATCAGCGCAAGCACATTGCGCGAGGTGCCGCACTTCGCGTTGTGGAAGATCGTGATGTCGCTCATCGCGCCACCTTAGCCTGTGTGGCGATCCAAGCATCGATGCGCTTCTCCAGCACCGACAGCGGCAGCGAGCCCTCGCCCAGCACCTGGTCGTGGAAGGCGGCGAGGCTGAACTTCGCACCCAGTTTCTGCTCGGCGCGACGGCGCAGCTCCTGGATCTTCAGCGCCCCGATCTTGTAGCCCAGGGCCTGGCCGGGCCAGGCGAGGTAGCGGTCGATCTGCGCGACGGCCTGCTGCTCGCCGGCGCCCGTCACATCCATCCAGTACTTCAGCGCCTGCTCGCGGCTCCAGCCCTTGGCGTGCAGGCCGGTGTCCACGACAAGGCGCGCCGCGCGGCTGATCTCCATGCGCAGCATGCCGGCGTAGGCCACGGGGTCGTTGGCATACAGGCCCAGTTCATGGCCCAGGGTCTCGGCATAGAGCGCCCAGCCCTCGCCATAAGCATTGATCCACATGCGACGGCGGAACTCGGGCATGGGCATCACCACCTGCTGGCCAAAGTGGAAATGGTGCCCGGGCTGGCCCTCATGCAGGAAGAGGGCGGTCATCGTCGCCACGGAGTAGTCCTTGGGGTCGTTGATGACGGCCCAGAACACGCCGGGCGCGCTGCCGTCAGCCTGGCCGGCGGTGTAGTGATCGGAAGCCGTCTCGCGCGTCAGCTCGGGCTCGGCGCGGATGTCCAGCGCCATGCGCGGCAGCTGGCCGAAGAGCTTGGGCAACTGCGGCGCGACACGGGCGTTGATGGCGCGATAGGCATCCAGGATCTCGGCCTCGGTCTTGAAGGGCCGGAAGCGCTCGTCGGTACGCGCCCAGGCCAGCAGGCCGCCGTTCTTCAGCGGGTCGCCCGTGAAGCCGAGCTGGGGCGCGATGCGCGTGATCTCGCCCTGGATGCGCGCCACCTCCTTGAGCCCCAGCTCATGGATCTGCTCAGGCGTCAGGTCGGTCGTCGTCTGCTCGCGCACCCATTGGCGATACCAGGCCTTGCCGTTGGGCAGCGATGTCCAGCCGATGCTGCCGCGACGCTTCGCGGCGGGCAGGTAATCGGACTCGACGAAGGCGAGCAGGCGGCGCAGCGCGGGCTGGGCGCGCTCGCTCAGCTCGCGGTGGTAGGCCTCGGTCAGGCGGGTGCGGTCGGCCGCGCTGATGTCGACGGGCAGGGCGCGCACCGGCGCCGTGTAGGGGCTGTGCTCGGCGTCGGCCTCGGCCAGGCTCTTCAACACCGGCAGGGCCGCTTCGACAACGGGCCGCGACTGCACGACGCCGCGTTTCATGCCTTCGCGCATATTGGCGATGGCCTGGTCGCACCAGGCCGGCAGGCCGGTGACGCGCTTCAAGTAGGCGTCGAGCTGCGCCGCCGTCTTCAGCGGCTGGCCGGCCTGGCCGCTGGAGAAGAAGGCCAGCTGGAAGGGCGTGGCGCCCATCTGGTGCAAGGGCAGCAGGTGGTCGGGGTAGCGCTCGAAGGCCAGCTGGGCGCGCAGCTGCTGCTCCAGCAGCTCGCGGTTCAGGCGTTCGGCCGGCGGCAGGCTGGCGGCGGGCAGGGCGGCCAGCTCCTTCAGGAAGCCGCGCCAGGCGGCGAACCGCTTGGCCCGCTCGGCCGGCGCGATGTCCAGGCCCAGCTGGTCGTCGAAGCGGTTGTCGCCAGCCTGGGTGGCGTTGAGCGGGTCGAAGCGGGAGCGGGTGTCGTAGTAGCGCGTCGCCATATCGGCCAGGCGCTCGGCGGGGGTGGCGGCCTGGCCAGGGGCGATGAAGCAAGCAAGAGCCAGGGTCAGGGCAAGCAGTCTCATCGTTATCGTCCTTGTTGGGAGGACGGCATTCTGTCGGTGATCGGGAGCGTGGGCGACAGAGATTGCGGCCCGCGCCGGGGCAAATTGCGAGGCCAATCAAGGCGTCGGCGAGGCGTTGGGTGGGGCCCAACAACGAGCTGGCAACGCCGAGTGGCCTCGCAATTCGCCCCGGCCCGAAGGGTTGGGCCCGCAAGGGGGTGATTCGGCGTTGCGCCGCTCGCCCGGGCGGCCAGCCCGCGGCTGCACGCCGCGCCTTGCCTCACCCTCTTGCGGGCCCAACGCGGGCTGCAATCTCTGCCGCCCACGCTCCCCCGGCGCTGTCAGCAGCGCGGGCAGCCCCACAATCTCGCGGCTGACTTTTTCACCCCGCAATGCGCCTCATCTCACTCGCCCTGCTGCTGACCACCGCCTTTGCCCTGCCCGGCTGCAACAAGCGCCTGGCCGACGTGCCCGCCGCGCTGCCAACCGCCTCGGCCGCGCAGGACAGCAGTGCGACGGCCAAGCTGCGTGAGGAAGGCGACGGCATGCTGGCCCTGCACCGCCAGATCGTCGTGCTGATGGACGGCGAGGCCACCCTGCCGGCCGCCCAGCGCCGCGAGGTCCAGGCCCTGGGCCAGCAGCTCTTCCACGAGCTGCTGCAGCGCCAGCAGCGCCTGGCCGATCTGGCGCTCAAGCCCGAATCGCTGGACGCCACCGCCGCGCTGCTGACGCGCATCGAGAGCGAGCCGAGCTGGTTCGACGCCGACCGCCTCGCCTTCAAGGAAGTGCTGAGCCAGCTCGCCACCGGACTGAAGAGCGCGCAGACGCTGGACGGCATCAAGCTTGCGCGCCGCGCCCAGGAGGACCTGGACACGCTGGCCGAAGTCGAGAAGGCTTATGAGCAGGAGCTGAAGGAAGTGTTTGGCGGCTTTGCCAAGCGCGGCATCGAGCTCAAGCGCGAGCGCTGGAGCGACTACGTCGCCAAGCTGAAGGCGCTGCACACGCGCGACGCCGTCATGAAGCAGCACGGCGCACAGTTGCCGGCCGCGGCTGACCTGGAGCCGGAGCCCGCCGCGTCAGGTGCGATGCGCGGTGTCGCCGCCAAGGAGCGCGAGGTCTTTGGCGACAAGCTGCCGCCCAAGACCGTGCTGCTGACTTTCGACGACGGCCCGCATGCGCGCTACACGGACGAGATCCTGGAGATCCTGAAGCGCTACAACGCACCGGCTGTGTTCTTCCAGCTCGGCCAGAACCTCGGCAAGGTGGGCGCCGACGGCAAGATCCAGCCGGGCAATGGCAGCGCCGTCGCCAAGCGCGTTCTCGCGGCCGGCCACCAGCTGGCCAACCACAGCTTCACGCATGGGCTGATGTCCAAGTTCGAGCTCGTCAAGGTCAAGGAAGAAGCCGCCAACACGGAGGCGCTGCTGGACGCGGCGGGTCGCAACGGCGACGCGTTGTTTCGCTTTCCTTATGGCGCGCGCAACGATGGGGCGTTGACCACCATTGAGGCGCTGAAGCTGCGCTCGATGATGTGGAACGTCGACTCGCTGGATTGGAGCGACCCCATTCCCAAGAGCATCGCCGCGCGGGTGATGGCCGAGCTGGACAAGCAGCAGCGCGGCATCGTGCTCTTCCACGACATCCACGCCCGCACGGTGCAGGCGCTGCCCCTGGTGCTGGACCAGCTCGCCGCCGAGGGCTGGCGCTTTGCGAGCTGGAAGGATGGGCAGTTTGTCGTGTCCTCCGAGCGCCCCGCTGCGCCGCCACCCGCCGCTGGTGAGCTGTATCGCGACAGCCACGCGCTGGTCATCGGCATCAACCAATACACGGCCTGGCCCAAGCTCTCGCATGCGGTGCGCGACGCGCAGGCCGTGCGTGAGTCCCTGGTTACGCGGTTCGGTTTTCGCGCCGACAACGTGACGCTGCTGACCGATGCCGAGGCCACGCGCGCCAACATCCTGAAGGCGCTGAATGAGCGCTTTGGCGACGCCAAGCGCGTGAAGCGCGACGACCGCGTCTTCGTCTTCTTCGCCGGCCACGGCAGCACGCGCAAACTGCCCAGCGGCCGTGAGGTGGGCTATATCGTGCCGGTGGATGCGGGCCTGAACGACTTGCAGGCCGACGCCATCGCCATGCCGCAGCTGCAGGAGGTGGCCGAGGCCATCACGGCCAAGCACGCTCTCTTCGTCATCGACGCCTGCTACTCGGGTCTCGGCTTGACGCGCGGCGGCTCGGCGGCAGCCGACAGCAACTTCGCTCGCACCAACGCGCGCCGCATCGGCCGCCAGATGATGACCGCCGGCGGCGCCGACCAACAGGTGGCCGACGACGGCCCCGGCGGCCATTCGGTATTCACGTGGACGTTGTTGCAGGCCCTGAACGGCAAGGCCGACCTGAACGGCGACGGCCTCATCACGGCCACCGAGCTGGCCGCCTATGTCGCCCCCGCCGTGTCGGCGATCGCCCACCAGACGCCGGCCTTTGGCAGCCTGCCGGGCAGCGAGGGCGGTGAGTTCATCTTCGAGCTGCCGACGGCGCAGGAGCCCGCGCTGAGTGGCGCCGTGGCCCAGCTCGACGACAAGGCCAGCCAGTTCGCCGCCAAGCTCGACGAGGCCAGCAGCGCCGGCCGGCAGCCCTCGGGCCCCGCCAGCGCCGTGCAGGTGACGATCAAGGGCCTGGACGGCAAGGACCAGGCCCTCGCCGCGACGACCGCCCGCGTCGACCCCGGTGCCCGCGTCGCCGCCCAGCGTGCCAACGACCGTGGTCTGCAGCTCTACCGCGAGCGCCGCTACGACGAGGCCGAAGCCGCATTCAAGGAGGCTTTACAGCTGCAGCCGAAGTTCGCGCTGGCGGCCAACAACCTGGGCTTCGTGTTGTACCGGCGCGGCAAGCCTGCCGATGCTGCAGTGTGGTTCGAGAAGGCCGTCGAAATGGACGGCAGCCGTTCCCTGGCCTGGCTCAACCTCGGCGACGCGCGGCTGCTGGCAGGCGACGAGGGCAAGGCGATGGCGGCCTACAAGACTTTCCTGGAGCTGGCGCCCAAACATGCAAGGGCGGCGGAGCTGCAGGGGTGGATTGCGAATCCGTCTGAGGGGACGCGGCCGAAGCCGTTGTGATGCAAGTGGAACGACTCTGACCGTCATGGGTACTGAATATCGACTGACGTTCTCGCACCTCGACAAGGCGCGGATCGAGCACGCCCTATCCGAAGTGGCCACCGTGAAAATCGGCAGCGTGCCAACCCCCAGCTACGAATTCCGAGCCGACTCGACGAAGCCTGGAATGCCGGATGCGACGGCGATGATTGAACAGTACGGGCTGTACTTCTGTGACCACGGTGGATCGGGTCGAGACTATTTAGGACGACTCGTTGCTGTGCTGGTTGGCGAGTTCGGCAGCGTGCGCGTCGAAGCTCTCGAGTAGCTGGCGCTGAACGTCGCCCAAACCGCGTCGCTGGCAGCTTGGTGGGGTGCGAGCAGCCAACGCTGCCTTGCGGGAAGCAAGTCAGCCGTTCTCCATCAACGCCTTCAACGCCCTTAAATCCTTGCGCACATGCGCCGCATCCCGCTCAAATTCCTCGTCGCTCGCCCCCGCCATCCTCAGCACCACGAACATCAGCGCACAGCCCTCATCCACCGGCGTGACCCGGAAGGCGTTGTGCGTGATCACGCCGTCCGGCGTCGTCACATCGTGGTCCAGCACCCCAAACTCGTTGCGCGGCGCCATCCTGATCTGGATGCGGCCCATGGGTGAATCGGCCACCACCCAATGGTCGCCTTCCTGCTCGATGTCGGCCGACGCCAGGCCCGATGCCCAGAGGTGCAGGTTCTCGCGCTGGCGGGCGAACTCATAGACCTGTTGCGCCGGTGCGGCGACGGTTTCGCTGACGACCTTGATTTCGCGTGGCATGCGGGCCTCCAAAGCAGTTGCAGAGCTTGTCACGAAGGAATGGGCACCGGCAAACCGCGCGCCCGTCGGCCCTCTTGGCGAGGACGCAGTCAGCTCGCCTGTGTTCCACTTCCGCCGTGAATTCCGAAGTCTCCTCGCCCAAGCCGGCCAAGCCGCCCGCACCCGCCTTTCCCCTCCCGCAACCCAGCCACGCCGCCCGCTTCCCCGCGGGCCTCGCGCCTGAAGACTGGGCCCGCATCCGCCAGGCAGCGCACGCGTTGCCCCAGGTGCTCGTGCCGGCTGACCTCGACGATGGCAGCGACGAGGCCCTGGACCGCCTCGGCTGCATCCAGATCTCCCGGGCCGCTGGCGGCGGCCGGCCGAGCCGCTGGATCCTGCCGACGCACATCCCCGTCGCGCTGGCCCAGCTCGAAGCCACGCCGCAGACCAACACGCTGCGCCCACAGCTGCAGCAGCGCCTGCACCAGCTCGAAAGCCTGGGGCTGCGCCGCGAAGGCCTGGTGTTCACGCGGCTGTGCGTGCACCCGATCACGCTCGCGCACGAGGGTTGGCGCATCGACCTGTCGCACCGCGTGCCGGTGCCCGAGGAGCCCGTCTGGGCCTTTTTCCGTGATGGCGACACGGCCGCGCTGCGCCACAACCTGGGCCAGGCGCCCGAGTACTCCTACACGGCCGAGCTGATCCTGCACCTGAACCACCTCATCGCCCGCAGCGAGGCCATGGGCCATGCCAGCCAGCTCGCGTCGTTGTTGCCGCGGCTGCAGGCCGAGTGCGGCGTGCCCATGCCCTACGAGGACCTGAAGGCCGCACTGAACCGCGCCCAGGACCGCTGGGAGCAGACGGTCGAGGAGCAGGACACGCTGGCCAGCCTCGGCCGCGAACTGGCCTTCCAGGGCTACCCGGACAGCTTCGACGCGGCGCGCAAGCTGGGCCGCAAGGTCACGCTGTATCTGGGCCCGCCGAACAGCGGCAAGACCTATGCCGCCTTCGAGCGGCTGGCGCAGGCGCTGGACGGCGCCTACCTGGCACCGCTGCGCCTGCTGGCGTTGGAGGGCCGCGACCGGCTGGTGGGCCGCGGCGTGCCCTGCTCGCTGCTGACCGGCGAAGAGAACGTGCCGGCCAACGACGCGCGCGTGGTGAGCAGCACCATCGAGATGGTCAACACGCGCGACACCATCGACGTGGCGGTCATCGACGAAGCGCAGATGATCTTCGACGACTCGCGCGGCTGGGCCTGGACGCAGGCCATCGTCGGCGTACCGGCACGCGAGCTGATCATCATTGCCTCGGCCTATGCCGCGCCGGCCATCGAGCGGCTGCTGCAGCTGTGCGGCGAGAAGCCCGAGCGCCGCGTCTTCGAGCGCAAGCAGCATGTGCAGCTGATGCCCGCGCCCGTGCCGATGACGCATCTGCATGCGGGCGACGCGGTGGTGGCCTTCAGCCGCCGCGACGTGCTGATGCTGCGCGACCAGATCGCGCAGAACGGCCACGTTGTCAGCGTCATCTACGGCGCGCTGCCACCCGAGGTGCGCCGCCGCGAGGCCGAGCGCTTTGCCGTCGGCGCCAGCCAGGTGCTGGTCGCGACCGACGCCATCGGCATGGGCCTGAACCTGCCCATCCGCCGCGTGCTGTTCTCGACGCTGGAGAAGTACGACGGCGTCGGCGACCGCGCGCTGACGGTCAGCGAGGTGCACCAGATCGCCGGCCGCGCCGGCCGCTACGGCATGCACGACGAGGGCTTCGTCAGCGTGCTGAAGGAGGCCGAGGCCGACGCGATGAAGACGCTGCGCGAGCTGCTGCCCAAGGAGCCGCGCGCGCCGCGCGACTTCAAATGCCCGGTGGCGCCCAACTGGCGCCATGTGCAGACCATCTCGGCGCGCCTGGGCGTGAACAGCCTGCACCAGGTGCTGACCGTCTTCATGCAGCAGCTGCGCCTGGACGACGCCCACTTCGAAGTGGCCGAGCTGGAGCAGATGCTAGGCCTGGCCGAGATGCTGGACCGCAACGCGGCGGCGCTGTCGCTGCAGGAGCGTTTTCGTTACGCGCAGGCACCGGTGGACGACCGCCTGCCCCAGGTCGTCGAGCAGTTCCAGGCCTGGGCCGCCAGCCACGCGCGCACCGGCAAGGCCGGCACGCCCTGGTTCCTGGACGACGTCGACGAGCACAGCCGCCTGGACCGCATGGAGCAGGCGCTGCGCCAGTGCACGCTGTGGCTGTGGCTGGACCTGCGCTTTCCCGAGGTGTTCGGGCATGTCGAGGCGGTCATCGATCTGCGCAGCCGGCTCAATGACGGCATCGAGCGGCACCTGAAAGGGAAGAAGCCGTTGTGGCAGCGCCGGGGAAGGTGAGGCGTACCATGGCGCCCATGCAGCTCACCACTGGCACCGTCGTTGGCGGCAAGATCGTCGTCGAAGGAGACCCGCTGCCCGAGGGCACGGTCGTCACAATCCTGACACGCGACAGGAACGAGACCTTCCTTGTGCCTCCTGAACTCGAAGCCGAGCTGCAAGCGTCACTCGGCGAGTTGGAGCGCGACGAAACGATGCCGGCCGACGTGCTGCTGCAACGACTTCGCATGGCATCGTGAGTGGCCGCGTCGCCGTGGTGGTGACCCGCAGGGCCGCCACCCAGTTGGAGCGGGCCGCATCGTGGTGGCGCGAGAACCGGCAGGCTGCACCTGACGCCGTGGCGAACGATTTCGAGGACGCACTCCGCTTGCTGGCCTTGCAACCCGAATTGGGCGCGCGCTCTGCGTCGCCACGCCACCCGGACCTGCGACGGCTCTTCCTCGCCCGCATCCGCTATCACGTCTACTACCAGGCGCTGCCGGACAAGGTGGTGATCCTCGCGTTCTGGCACGCCAGCAGGCAGTCGCCGTCTCTGTGAGTTCTCCGGCAGGTCAGCCAGATCGGCTCAACGCCGCGTCACATGCACAGTGCGATCAGATCGCGAGCGGTCGCCACGATCGCCTCACGCGGCGGCCTGGGAACCCAACCCAGCGCCTCCCGCGCATGCGTCGCATCCTGATGCCGCGCCGTGCCCAGCTCACTCGCCGCCGCCCGCACCGCCGGGCTGACCTTGGCCAGCAGGCGCACCGCCCAGTCCGGCATCTGCAGTGTCGGCACGCGCTGGGCCTGCTCGCCAAGCTCGGCCCTCAGGATGGCCGCGATTTCGCGCAGCCAGAGAAAACCGCCGCAGGCGATGAAGCGCTCGTCGGCCATGCCCGGCGCGGTCAGCGCGCGCCAGTGCAGCTCGGCCACGTCACGCACGTCGACGATGCCGAAGCCGATGTTGGGCAGGGCCGGCACCTTGCCCTGCAGCAGGCTCTTGACGATGACGACGCTGGCCGAGTAGTCGGCACTCGCCACCGGGCCGAGCACGACTGACGGATTGACCGTGCAGAACTCCAGCCCGCCGCCCTCGCGCGCCACCCAGTCGCGCGCGGCGCGCTCGGCGATGGTCTTGGACTGGATGTAGGGCGGGATGCCGGGCGTCTCCAGCCGCGTCCAGTCGTCCTCGGTGAAATGGTGCTCGCCCGGGCCATGCCCATAGGAGATGGCCGCGACGGATGAGGTCATGACGACGCGCTGCACGCCGGCATCGCGCGCGGCCTTCAGCGCGCGCAGGGCGCCGTCGCGGGCGGGCACGATCAGCTCGTTGGCGTCGCGCGGCACGCCCACCGGCAGCGGCGACGCGAGGTGGGCCATGTGGCTGCAACCAGCGGCCGCCTCGGCCCAACCGGCGTCGGCCATCAGGTCGGCGGCAAAGCAGCGCAGCTGTTCGCTCGCGTCTCCGTCATCTGCGCCCAGCAACTGGCGCAGCGCCGGCTCGCGCCTGAGGTCGCGCACGGTGGTGTGCACCTGCCAACCGTTGGCCAACAGCTGGCGGATCAGCACGCCGGCGATGTAGCCGCTGCCGCCGGTGACGAGGACGCGAGGAGGGGTGTTCATACGCTTCACTCCACGAACACGCGCGCGTGCCCCTCGTGCGCCGCGGGCGAGCGCCAGTAGGGCGATTCAAAGGTGACGTGGATGGACGGGCACTCGTCCTTCGGCCGCAGGAACACGCTGCGAACCTGCCTGCCCTGGGCCTGCAGTGCGCGGCGCAGCTCATCCTCGCTGGGCAGCTGGAATCCTGGCTGGGTGTACAGCAGCAGCTCCGCTGCCGAAGGATGCCGGGCGAGCGATGCGAAGTCGACCTGGCCCATGTGCAGCAACACGCCGGCGTTCTGCAGCTCCGGCCAGTGACTCAAGGTCTCGTAGCTGGCCAGCGTCCCGCCGCGGCTGCAGACGAAGACCCAGCGCAGCCGGTTCACCCCCGCGATGGGCTCGAAGCTCTGCACCTTGGAGGTCTTGTAGATCTCCAGCATTTCGATGCCCGGGGTCTGAGCCAGCTCGCTGATGTCCGTGAGGCTCAGGCAATGCGCCAGGCGCAGTTCACGCAGCGCCGAGAACCGCGCCAGGCCTTCCAGCGAGGTCAGCGGCGCGCCGGCAAGGATGAGCGATTCCAGGCCGCTCCAGCCGTCGAGTGCATTCAAGGACTTGAGCTTGCGGGGCCGCCTCAGCTCCACGCGGCGCAGGCTGGGGTTGTTCAGCCCTCGGGGATCGAGCTTCTCCGCATCCAGGCAGCGAAAGCCGCGCAGCCTGGGCAGCTTGCGGTAGTCGCCATGGGCTTGCGGCGCCTTGTGCAGGTAGATCTGCTCCAGTGCCGGCAGCAGATCTATGCTCTCCAGGCTCAGCTCTTCCGACGGGCTCCTGAGACCGCGGATCTTGTGGGCGTAGGGTTGCAGCGCCCCCAGCGAACCCACGCCGGCACCAGGGCTGACCCAGTAGACGTCGTTCTCCGCCAGTGCGGCCTCCGAGGCGGCGCTCCAGCGGTAGATGTCCAGATCCAGCTTGCCATCAGGGCGCCCTTGCAGCCAGTGGTCATCGCTCTTTTCGAGAAAGTCCGGCGTCTCGCCGAACCATCCCTCGAACTCGCAGTCATGCTGTGGGCCGAGCTGGCACATCTCCTTCGTCCATGCGAGCAGGGCGTCTTCCGTCATCAGCAGCGGCGGGGTGTGGCCGGTGACCACCCACGACGCCACCTCCAGCGAAGCGGCGGTCCAGTCCACGAAAGCGCCCGTCTTGCGCGCCTGCGGCTCATAGCCGCGCGCCTTCAGCACCGCCGCCAGCGCGTCGGCCTTGGCCTGCGTGTTGGTGTGGAAGAAGAACTTCAACGGCTTTTCGTCGGTCGGCTGGACTCGCCAGGCCCGCAGCGAGGCCAGTTGCTGGGGCGTTTTCCAAGCCGCCCGAGCCACGCTGCGCTCGAAACGCTCCTCGGTGACAAAGCTTTCCATGCCGACGCCTCTCCCTGGATGAATGCGCCCCATCGTAAGCAACGAAAACGACGGGCCGCCCCCATGACGCCCGTCATGCCCGGGCCATTCCCATTGCCAGACGGTCACCCGGCATGGACAGTCTCGGCTTTCCGCAAGTTTCCGGGACACCCCCTTGACCTCCGCCACCCTGACCGCGGCCGCCGACGCCACAAGCGACGCACGCGCCCGCCATGACCGATCCTTCCTGGGCCACCCCGCCGGCCTGGGCTGGCTGTCCTTCTGCGAGCTGTGGGAGCGTTTCAGCTACTACGGCATGCAGGCGCTGCTGGTGCTCTATCTGAGCAACTACCTCTTCCTGCCGGCCCACATCGGCCATGTGGCCGGCATGGATGCGCTGCGCTCGGCAATAGAGAACGTCACCGGTCCGCGCTCGCCGCAGCAGCTGGCGTCTGCCGTGTTCGGCCTCTATGTGGGCCTGGTCTACCTGCTGCCCATCTTCGGCGGGCTGATCGCCGACCGGCTGCTGGGCCGCACCAAGACCGTCGTCATCGGCGCGCTGCTGATGGCCACCGGCCACTTCCTGATGGCCATCGAGGCCGCGCTGCTGCCGGCCCTGGGCTGCCTGCTGCTGGGCGTGGGCTGCTTCAAGGGCAATATCGCGGCCCAGGTGGGCGACCTCTATGCGCCGGGCGACAAGCGCCGCGCCAGCGCCTTCCAGATCTTCATGCTGGCGATTCAGATCGCCGTCATCGCCGCCCCCATCGTCTGTGGCACCCTCGGCGAGAAGGTGGGCTGGCACTGGGGGTTCGGCTCGGCCGGCGTGGGCATGTTGATCGGTCTGTTCGTCTATCTGGCGGGCCGCCGCTGGCTGCCGCCCGAACCGCAGCGCAGCGCAGCCAAGGCTGAGGTGCGTCCGCCATTGGGCCGCCGTGGCGTCGTGCAGGTCGCCCTGCTCGTCGGCATCCTGCCGCTGCTGATGCTGTCCATCGTCGGCAACCAGCAGTTCAACAACGCCTACCCGCTGTGGTCGCAGCAGCACATGGACATGATGGTCGGCAGTTTCCAGGTGCCGGTGACCTGGCTGCAGGCCGTGGACGCCACGGTGAGCTTCATCACGATGCTGGGTTCGATCGCCTTCTGGCGCTGGTGGGCCACGCGGCGACGCGAACCCGACGAGGTCACCAAGATGGCGCTGGGCTCCTTCGTCGCGGCTGGCGCGCCGCTGCTGCTGCTGATCCCGGCTTTCGCCATCGAAGCCGGCGGCGGCAAGATCAGCATCCTGTGGACCTTCGCCTACACCCTGGTCAACGACATCGGCTTCGCCAACATCATGCCAGTGGGCCTGGCCTTGTATTCACGCGCCGCGCCGCGCGGCCTGCAGGGGGTCATGATCGGCATCTACTACCTGCACCTGTTCTTCGGCAACACCTTCGTCGGCTGGCTGGCCGGGCTGCTTGAGACCATGCCGGGCTCACAGTTCTGGGGCCTGCATGCGGTACTGGTGGCCGCGGCCGGGGTGGGGCTGCTCATCGTCAAGCTGGTGTTTGGCCGCTTGCTGGCGCCGGACGAGGCGCCAGCCCAGGCCTGACCGGGCTCATGCCCGCGCGTGCTGGGCCGTGCCAACGCCCAGCGAGCGTGTCAGGGCCGCCATCAACGCCTTGTACTTGTCGCGCACCTCACGCTTGTCCACGGCGTTCTCGGGCTCCGAGAAGCAGGCATTCCAGGCCTCGCTCCAGGCATAGCCGCTGTCGGTGCGGCGGTCGCCATCGGGACTGCGCACCAGCGCGCGCAGCTTGGCATCGTGGCCCGCGCTCGTGTAGGTCTCGAACAGGACGTGGATGTAGTCCTGGTAGGCCTCGTAGACCTCGGCTTCGAACACATGCCGGTAGATGTTGAGCGTCTTGTCCAGGTCGCGCTTGGCATGGATGGCATCAGCCGGCGAGATGGTCTTCCAGKAGCCCACCCAGGTGAAGAAGCAAAGCAGCTGGTTCAGCTTGGGCGCGATGTCGTCGTAGATGGCCAGGCGCTTCTCGATGAGCTTCTGGTTGGTCCAGTTGCTGAGGTCCAGGCGCTTGAGCTGGCGACTGAACAGCCAGCCCAGCAGGGCCACCGACAGCGGCGTCAACACGCCGACGATGAGCTTGGCGATTTCCAGTGTCGGCCATTGAGCCATGCGACCCTCCTTCGGCACGGCGTGCCGCGCCGCAGCGTAGCCGGCCGCGGCCTTGCGGTGCAATCCCGTCTGCCTAAACTGGGTCGCCATGAACGACGCCCTTGACCATCTGGCCCGCGAACTCGCCTTGGACGCCCCGGCGCAGGAGGGGCTGCGGCTTCGCTTCGGCCTCGCGTGCGTGCAGCGGGTGCGGCATCTGCTGGAAGACGCCGCCGTCGTCGACTGCCTCGACGTGCTGGCCCGCTTTGCGAGCAGGGGGGCTACACGGGCAGAGGTGGATGCGGCGGCTGCCGAAGCGGCGCGGCTGGCCAACCACCACCCGGGCTCGCGCTCGCTCGACGGCGTGGGCCATGCGGCCGTGTCGGCCTCCTATGCGGTCGCCAATGCCCTCGCGGGGCGGGCGCTGCGCGCAGCCGAATACGCGGCCTATGCCACGGTCTATGGCGAGGGCGGCTATGGCGCCGTGCAGCAGCGCGAGTCCTTCCAGCCCGAGTTCGACTGGCAGCTGGACGCCTTGCGCCGCCTTGCCGCTGAAGTGCCGGTGTAGCGTCGGTTGGGTGCCTGCCTACACTGCGGCACATGATCACCGTCCACCACCTCAACAACTCCCGTTCGCAGCGCGTGCTGTGGCTGCTCGAAGAACTGGGCCTGCCCTACGAGATCAAGCACTACCAGCGCGATGCCAAGACCGGCCTGGCGCCGCCCGAGCTGCGCCAGGTGCACCCGCTGGGCAAAAGCCCCGTCATCACCGACGGCGGGCTGACGGTGGCGGAGAGCGGCGCCATCCTGGAGTACCTGGTGGACCGCTACGGCCAGGGCCGGCTCAAGCCCACGGGCGAGCAGGACCTGCTGCACTACCGCTACTTCATGCATTTCGCCGAGGGCTCGGCGATGCCGCCTCTGGTCATGAAGCTGGTGTTCAACAAGGTCAAGCGCGCGCCCATGCCCTTCTTTGTGAAACCCATCGCCAAGGGCATTGYCGACAAGGTGCTGAACAGCTTCGTGCAGCCCAATATCGACGCGCAGCTGAAGTTCCTGGAGGGCGAGCTGGCGTCCCGGCCCTGGTTTGCCGGCGCCGAGTTCAGCGCGGCCGACATGCAGATGAGCTTTCCTGTCGAAGCCGCGGCAGCACGGGGCACGATGGACAGCTACCCCAAGCTGAAGGACTTCCTGGCCCGCATCCACGCGCGGCCGGCCTACAAGAAGGCCCTGGAACGCGGCGGGCCTTACAGCCTGATGAGCTGACCCTACACTGGCTCAACGGCCGCGCGCTCCGCGCGGCCGCTACCGTCTTGCCCCGCCGGCCTGTCGCCCGGCCGCTGTGAACGAACAGCGGCGCTGACCTCCCCGTGTCGCATTGCGCTCTGACACGCAGGTCACCTGGGGGCTCTCATGCCCGGCTATGAAATCAAAGTCCAGGCGCTCGCCATCGATGGCGCGGCGGATCTGCAGATCCGCTCGCTGCTGGACAACGACCAGTTCGCCGACCCGGCGGGTGCGGCCGAGGCCCTGGGCATCTCGCCCGCGCAATGGCCGTTGTTCGGCCAGGTCTGGCCCTCCGGGCTGCATCTGGCCGCCGCGATGGCGATCCGGCCCCTGCTAGAGGGCGAACGCATCCTGGAGATCGGCTGCGGTCTGGCCCTGGCCAGCCTGGTGTGCCACCGCCGCGGCGCCGAGGTCACGGCCAGCGACATCCACCCGCTGGCCGGCGCCTTCCTGCTCGAGAACCTGCGCCTGAACGAGCTCACGCCCATGCGCTACTGCCATGGCGACTGGAGCGAGGACGCGGTCGCCGCCGAGGGAGGCGCACCGCGTGTGCAAGGACGCTTCGATCTCATCATCGGCAGCGACGTGCTCTACGAACGCGACGACGGCGGCGCGCTGGCGGCCTTCATCGAGAAGCACGCGCTGCCGCAGTGCGAGCTGTTGATCGTGGACCCCAACCGCGGCAACCGCGCGGCGTTTGGCAAGCGGATGGCGGGGCTGGGGTTTGAGTTCAGTGAGGTGCTGTTAGGGGCGGAAGCGGGGAGGCCGGACTACCGCGGGCGGTTGATGCGGTTTGTGCGCGGCTGACGCGGCTGCCTCAACGCTTGGGCAGCGCTCCCTTCGGCCCGTACTCCACCACCCTACAGCCCGCCCCCTGCGGGTTGTCGCAGCAGGCCGCCAGCTTCTTCAGGCTCTCGCTGAACTGCTCGTCCCACTGCGCCTTGCTGTGCAGGTTGCCCGGGCTCATCCAGTGTGATTGCGGGAACTTCTTGGACCACTCGTCGCCACCCTCCTGAGGTGCATTGCCGGTGGACTGCTTCATCGCCACCTGGCAGGAGTTCATGTTGCCCATGCGATGGCAGGCCGTGCAGGTGTTGCCCCGCGTCGTGATGCCGAAGGCATTCAACTTCGCCCAGGCGCGCTTGAAGTCCTCGCCGATGGCCTTGGGTTGGTAAAAGCCAAAGGGATCGCCGGGCAACATGGTCGTCTGGGCGATGTAGGGGCTGTACATGAAGGGGCCGCTGTCGTGGCAGCCGATGCAGGCGGGCTGCTTGAAGGCCACCTCGTAGGGTGACAGCCAGACCTTGTCGGCCGGCACCGCAGGCCGCTTCAGGGTGCTGGGCGACGGCACGGCGCGGCCATCAATGCCCGCGCCCTCAGTCAGTGGCGCCTTGGCCTTGGCGGTGAACCAGCAGGTCTTGCCGTCCTTGAGGCTGTGCGAGATGACGT
Source organism: Roseateles sp. P5_B10 (assembly GCF_056400485.1). Classification (NCBI taxonomy): domain Bacteria; kingdom Pseudomonadati; phylum Pseudomonadota; class Betaproteobacteria; order Burkholderiales; family Sphaerotilaceae; genus Roseateles; species Roseateles sp. P5_B10. Next base: position 13,631 of record NZ_JBFULE010000007.1, on the reverse strand, counting down.
TGATCTCGTCGAACAGCGGGCTGCCGACGGGCCGCGCGACTTGCTTGCGGCAGACGGCACTGATCTGCGCGGTCTTGTCGTCGCGCAGCACCAGGGCGCGGCTGCCGGGCACGCACTGGCCCTGGCTGCCGACATCGTGCTGGGGCAGCAGCGACGGCCTGTCGCAGCGCGGTGGCGCGGGTTGCGATGGCACGGGCTTGCCGTCGACGGTGATGGGGATCTCCTCGCCCGCCATGCAGTTGAAAGCAGGGATCTCGCTGATCTGCTCGGCGCATTGGCGGCCGTATTCGTACAAGGTCTCGGCCTGGGCGGCACCGGCCAGCAGCAGTAGCAACAGGGCTCTCATGCGACCACCAGCCCTTTCTCCGCCAGCACGACGGTGCGTATGGCCTGGTGGTAGCGGGCGTAGCCGGTGCAGCGGCAAATGTGCTGGCCGACGGCGTCTTCAATCGCCGCGTCCAGTTGCTCGCGGCGGATGGGCTGCGCGCGCAGCCGCCCGAGCAGCATCTCGGTCGCCATGACAAAGCCCGGCGTGCAGTAGCCGCACTGGAAGGCGAAGTGGTCGAGGAAGGCTTGCTGCACAGCGCTGGGTTTTTCCATGCTGYCGGTGCCCTCCACCGTCGTGATGCTCTGGCCTTGCAGCAGGGCCACCGGCGTCGAGCAGGCCAGCATGGGCTGGGCCTGGCTCGATGGCGCACGCCGCGCGGCTACGGTGCAGGCCTTGCAGACGCCGATGCCACAGCACAGGCGCGTGCCGGACAAGCCGAGCTCTTCGCGCAGGAAGTCGACAAGGGGCAGGTCGGTGGGCACCTCGGTCTTGATGGGGCGGCCGTTGACGTGGAATTGGACGGGGACGAGGTCGGTCATTGGGAGGCCTCTCGTTGGTGTTGGTTGATGGCGAGGCCCAGCCGGGAGTTCGCCCCGGCGGGCGACCTACTTTCTTGTGTCGACAAGAAAGTAGGCAAAGAAACGACCCCCGATCCGCCCGCCCTTCGCTGCGCTTCGGGTCCCCTGCGGTACTCAGSCCTTGAGGCCCCGCGCAAAACTCCCTTCGCTACGCTGCGGTCAAACAGTTGCGCGGAGTCAGTTCTTGARGCGYGCTGCGCRCGCGGCCTCAAGGYCYTSCGTTCCTCGGCRGGCTCAGAGGGGGMAAKAGAAATRCCTCGTTGCGAACGGCYTYCGGGYTTGGCTGTYGGCTGTTCRGGAGCCTCCCCTTCTAAACCGCCGAGAAGCACAGGAGCCCGGGGCGCGAGCGCAGCTCGCATCAACTTCTGACTTCGCGCCCCTTTGTTTGAACGGAGCGTAGCGAAGTGAGTTGGGCGCGGCCCCGGGCTTCGAGCATCGCAGGGGACCCCGACAGGGGCGGTTTCGCAGGGGAGAGCTTTTTGCCTACTTTTTGGCGGCGCAAAAAGTAGGTCGCCCGCGGGGGCGAAATCCCCGCTGGGCCTTGCCACAAAGCCGCTCATGACAAAGCCCTCTCAATGTCAGCGCCAGTAATCGGCAACGACCGAAACCGCTTCCCTGTCGCATGGGCGATCGCATTCCCGATCGCCGGCGCAATGGGGCAGAGCACCGCCTCCGCAATGCCCTTGGCCGTCGTCTCGGTGGTTGGCAGCGGCGTGATGCTCATGCGCGCGAGCGGCACGTCGGCGCTCAATGCCACGTGATAGCGGTCCAGGTTCCAGCGCCCGTCGCCCGCGCCGCCCGCCTCCAGCGGCAGGTCTTCCAGCAACGCATAGCCAATGCCCATCGCGATGCCGCCCTGGGCCTGGCCCAAGAGCAGGTCGGGTTGCAGCACCTTGCCGGCATCCACCAGCAGCTGCACGTCGACGACACGCGGCGCAAAACTCTTGGGCCCGATCTCGACGGCCACCAGCACGCCCGACGGCGCATACAGGCTGCGACCGTAAAGCGCGGCCTCGGGCTTGGGCGGGATGACGTTCTGGCGCAGCACCGGCGTCCAGCTCGCCTGGCCCGCGGCGCGCAGCGACAAGCCGTCGATGGGCAGCTGCAGCGGCGGCCCGGCCGGCACGGCGTAGGTGCCGACCACCCAGGACCCTTCGTAGAGCCCATGCACCATGGCAGCCGAGGTCAGGCCCATTTGGTGGACTTTGGTGGCCAGCGCACGCAGCGCCAAGGGCGCCAGGCCCGGCGCGGTGAGATGACCCTTGTCCCACTTCGTCTTGCCCTGCAGCTGCGCCAGCGGCACGCCCCAGAGCGCCGCCGCCGCCGGCAGCAGACCGGCCTGGAAGAGCACCTGGCTGGCCTGCTCGGTCACATGCACCTGGTGGAAGGCCGTCAGGCAGGCGCTGCTGGACATCGCAAATCCCGCCGTCCAATTGGGCTTGCTCCAGTCGCCGCCCGGATAGGTGCTGACGTCCAGCGCATTGAAGCTGCCGACATCGCCCATGACGATGTCGTGGGCGTTGTGGCCCAGCCAGGCGGCCGTACTGATCGCCAGCGTTGTCGCCGAGCCATTGCCCATGTCGACRCAGTTGGTGCGCACGGTCAGGCGCCCGATGCCGTCCATGGCCACCTCGGCCATGACGCCATCCTTGCCCGTGCCATAGGCCTGGTTGGCCAGCGCAAAGCCGACGCCGTAGCGGATGCCCTCGCGCGCCTTGCGGGCCTTCACCGCTTCGCGGTCGCGCCACAGCGCATGCTCGCGCGAGCGGCGGCAGATCTCGCGCAGCGTCGTCGCCTGGGTCAACGGCGCGCCGGTGATGGTGCGGTCGCCTTCACGCAGCGCGTTGAGCTCGCGCAGCGCGATCGGGTCGCGCTTGAGCGCCACGGCCACCTCGTCGACCAGCGTCTCCACCGCGAAGCTGGCCTGCGGCCCGCCGAAGCCGCGCATGGAGCCGGCGACGACGCCCGTGCTGGGCTGGGCGATGGCATCGACATAGGCTTGGCGGATGTCGTAGCCGCTGAGGCCGCAATACGCCGCCAGCATGGCGACGAACTGGCTGTAGTTGTTTTGCCCACCAGAGGGCAGCACCTGCTGGCTGCCGAAGGCGAGGAACTTGCCGGTCTTCGCGTCCACCGCGATGCGCTGGGTGATGTGGCTGGCCAGCTGCTTGAGGCCGCCCTGGAACTGCTCGTAGCGGTCCTGGGCGATGCGCACCGGGCCGTCGGCCAGGGCCGCCGTGACGGCCAGCAGCGGCGGGAAGGTCGACACGTCGCGCCCGCCGAAGCCGCCGCCGGGATAGCAGGAGTTCAGCACCACGGTCGCGACCTTGACGGGGCAGTCCTTGCTGAACAGCGCCAGGCTGTCGCCCGAGTCGCCGTTGGTGGCCTGGGTGCCGAGCACGAGGTTGAGCGTGCCGGTGCCGGAGCGGTCCAGCCAGGCCAGGCCCGCTTCGGGCTCCATGAACATCGGGTCCAGCACCTGGGTGCTGTAGCTGCCGCCGAGCTGCAGCACGGCGGGGCTGGGCGCCTGCAGCGCGGCGTTGATGCGGCCGCGCAGCCGGCGGGCGGTGCTGTTGTAGGGCTGGGTCTTGGAGTCGGGCTGGTAGGGGTCGGACGCATAGCCCACCTGCACCTGCGAGAACGGCTCGATGCCCGCCGCCTCATAACGCGTCAGGTAGTTGACCGGGCTGTAGGCCATGACCCAGGGCTGGGTGGGAGGCGCGGCCAAGCCGCCGGTCTGCACGACACCGGGCTGGAACTGCAGCGCGCGCTTGGCGCGGCGGTAGGTGTTGCCGTCGGCAAAGATCAGGATGGCCACGGGTTGGCCGTAGAACTGCGGCGCCGTACCGATCGGCACCAGCAGCTGGTAGACGCCATCGGCACCCGCGCTGGAGAAGGGCAGTTGAAGGTTCAGGGAGGCCAGGTCGCGCTGCGGCCCGGTGTAGCCGGGCAGAGGCGTCTGCGTGATGGTCAGGAGCGGCCGCGCATCGGCGGCGTCGAGGCGGGACAGGTCCAGGCCCGCGAAGGCGAGGCCGGGATCGGTCGCGCGCAGGATCATCGCCATGCGCTCGGTCTGCGGCCAGCCGGGCATGTCGACGGCGCGGAAGTCGCGGGCGTAGATCTTCTGACCCGTCACCTTGGCCAGGCCGTCGATGCGAAAGCGCGCCTTGCCTGGGCCGCCGGACCAGTCGGGCGCACCCGGTGGCGCATGCGGTTGGACGGGCGTGCCTTCCGGCTGCGGCAGGGCGCCGGGGTTCTTCAGGGCTGGTGGCTTGAAGGCCAGGGCCAGCTCATGCACCAGCAGCGTCACTGCGGCTGCGCCGCTGCCAATGACGCGGCGCCGCGTCAGTTGGAATGGCCCGTTTGTGTTCTGCGACACGCTTGTCTCCCTTCCATGCGATGGGGGGAGTTTGGCGCCGCCAGCCGCCCTGTCTGGCGGGGGTTTTGCCTGAGTCGATGCCCTATCGAGTCAGTCGATAGATCAGCAAGGCCGCACGGATGGCACCACGCTCGATGGACGCGATCTCCAGCCACTCGTCCGGCGTGTGAGCGCCGCCACCCGCGGCACCGAGGCCATCCAGGCTGTCGACCAGCGGCGCGACGAATTGGACGTCGCCCGCGCCGCGCAGGCCGGGCGGGAAGGGCACGATGGCATTCAGGCCGGCGTCAGCGCTGGCTTGGGAATAGGCCTCCAGCACCTTCAGATTGCCCGGCGTGGGCGCCATCGGCGGGTAGCTTTCGTGGAAGCTGATCTTCGAGCGCGTGCCGGGCAGGGCCTGGTCGACGATGGCCTGCATGCGCTCACGCGCCTTCGCACCCTGCTCGGCGGTCAGGTAGCGCAGGTCGCCGCGCACCTGGGCGTCGCGCGGGATGACATTGGTCTTGCCGAAGGCCTGGCCCTGGCTTTCACTGTCATCCCATTTGGCGCTGGTGCCGGCCACGATCGTCGCGGCATTGAAGGTCAGGTCGGGCTCGATGAGCTGCTCGCGGAAGGCGTTCAGCACACGCGCCGCCTCATAGACGGCGCCGTAGCCATCCTTGCCGAACACGCCTGCCGAATGGCCGGTGCGTGCCGTGACGTTGAGATGCCAGCCGCCCGAGGCACGCCGGCCGATGGTGGCGGCGTCGCGGCCCTGCTCGTCCTTGGTCGCGCCCTCGAAGGCCAGCGCAACGTCGCTCTGTTTGGCCGCATCGATCAAGGCGGCCCGCGCCACCTCGGCGGGGCTGCCGACACGCTCCTCGTCGCCGGTGAAGACGGCCCGCACGGTGCGGCCATCCAGCGCGCCGGCGTCGTTCAGCGCCCGCAGCGCGAGCAGGATGATGACGTCGCCGCCCTTCATGTCGGACACGCCCTGGCCGCGCACCTTGCTGCCGTCGCTCTGCCAGGGCGGCACCGGGCTGTCCTTCTCGAAGACGGTGTCCAGGTGGCCGATCAGCAGCACGCGCTTGCCCTTGCCGCCACTGCGCTCGGCCACCAGATGGCCGGCGCGCTTCATCTCGGCTGGCATGTCGACCCAGTGCGCCTTGAAGCCGATGGCCTCGAAGGCCTTGGCGTAGACGGCGCCCACTTCGCGCACGCCGGTCGGGTTCAGCGTGCCGCTGTTGATGAGGACGCTGCGCTCCAGCAGCTTCAGCGCGTCGGGTGTGTGGCGCTTCACGTTGGCGACGATCTGCTGCTCCTGGGCGTCGAGCCCGGCGGCCACCGCCGAGGACGTGACGAGCAGCAGGGCGAGGGCGGTTCGGATAGCGTGCGGGGTCTTCATGCCTTGAGTGTCCAACACCCACCATGCAACGCCGCCTGCTGCTGACCCTGCCCCTAATGAGCTGTCTGCCGGCATGGGCCGCCCCTTCGACGGCCTTGCCCAGCGTGCAGGTGCTGCCCGAGCCGCTGGCCATGCCGGGGCTCGCCCGCAGCCGCACGCTGCGGCTGTGCCTGCCGACCAGCTACGACAGCCAGCCCGAGCGTCGCTACCCGGTCATCTACATGCACGACGGTCAGAACCTGTTCGACGCGGCCACCGGCTTCGCCGGCGAATGGGGCGTGGACGAAACGATGGAGATCCTCGCCAAGGAGACCGGCTTCGAGGCCCTCGTCGTCGGTATCGACAACGGCGCCGAAAAGCGCAACAGCGAGATGGCGCCCTACGACCACAAGGAACTCGGCAAGGCCGAGGGCCCGGCCTATCTCGACTTCATCGTCAACACGGTCAAGCCCTTCATCGACAACGGCTGGCGCACGCTTCCCCGAAGCGAGCACACGGCCCTGATTGGTAGCTCGCTGGGCGGCCTCGTCAGCCATGCGGCCCTGCTGAGCCATGGCGAGGTGTTCGGCCGCTACGGCCTGTTCAGCCCGTCCTATTGGGCGGCGCCCCAGCTCTTCGAAGCGACCGCTGCGGCCCGGCTGCCAGCCGACACGCGCATCCACCTCTACTGTGGCGGCCGGGAAGGCGGCAGCATGGCGGGGCAGACGCGCCAGATGCACAAGCAGCTGGCGCGCCAAATGCCGCCCGAGCAGTTGAGCCTGCACATCGCCGCCGAGGCGGGCCACAACGAGGCGGCCTGGCGCGCCGAGCTGCCGGCGGCGCTGAAAACCCTGTTCAGGCTGGGCTGACGGCGTCGTCGACCGCGGCGCTGCGTGCGACCTGCAGCCGCTTCTCACCGCGCCAGGCGGCCAGGCCGTCGGGCGCCTCGCGCGGCGACAGGCCATTGGCGCGGATGGCGCCCATATAGCCGTCGCGACCCTGGGCCTTGGTGGCGTACAGCGCCGAATCGGCCAGGGCCAGGCAGGCGCGCCAGTCCCACAGCCGCGGGTGGCGCGGGTCCAGTGGGAAGGCGCAAAAGCCGACGGACACCGTCACGTGCACGGTCTCACCCAGGCCGATCTCGAAGGGCTGGTCGCGCACCGCGGCGCAGACGCGCGCGGCCAGCTCGGCGGCATCGCGCCGCTCGGTCTCGCGGGCCAGCACCAGGATCTCCTCGCCGCCCCAGCGCACCAGGGAGTCGGTCTCGCGAAAAACCTGGCGCAGCCGCTCGGCCACTTGCACGAGCACCGCGTCGCCGGCCGCGTGGCCATGCACGTCGTTGACGCGCTTGAAATGATCCAGGTCCAGCAGCATCAGCAGCAGGTCGGCATCCGGGCCGGGACCTTCGCCCGCTCCTTCAATTCCGGGGGTCTCGAAGCGGCGCAGGCACAGGCGCAGGTCGTCGTCCAGGCGCAGCTCGAGGTAGCGGCGGTTGCGCAGGCCCGTCAGTGCATCGGTCAGGCTCAGCTCGCGCAGCTCGGCCGTGCGCTCGTCCACCAGGGCCTTGAGTTCGACCTCACGGCGGCGCAGCAGCCGCGTGCGCCAGCGCATCCAGGCCCAGATGGCGAGCAGGGCCAGCAGCCCGCCGCCGATGCGGGCCGACGTGGTCTCCCACCAGGCCGGCTCCAGCGTGATGGGCAGCTGCAGCTGCTCGGTGCCCCACAGGCTGTGGTGGGCCGTGGCACGCACCTGCAGCGTGTAGTGGCCGGGCCGCAGCGGCCCGAAGCTGGGGTTGCGGCCGCTGGCGTCGACGCGCGTCCAGTCGCTGTCCAGGCCTTCCAGACGGTATTCGTAGCGCAGCCGAGACGGGTCGGCATAGTCCAGCGCCGCGAACTCGATGGACAGGCTGCGCTTGCCGGGCGGCAGTTTCAGGCCGTCCAGAAGATTGCGGGGCTGCTCCCAGGGCTGGCCGTTGACACGCAGGCCGCTGACGACCAGCGGCGGGCTGGTGCGCTGCGCGCGGTAGGCGTCAGGCAGCACGCGCAGCAGGCCTCGACTGCCGCCGAACAGCAGGCCGCCGCCGGGCAGCTCGGTGCTGGCAAAGAACCAGAAGCTGCCAAAGTTGGCGCCCTCGGCGCTGCCGAAGCTGTCCAGGCGGTCGGCCGCCGGGTCGTAGACATAGAGCTGGCTCCAGATACGGCCCTGCGCGTCCTCGTGCAGATTGCCGCCGAATACGCCCTCCACGCCATGGCGCTCGCTGATGCGCTCGAAGCGCGCGCGGCCCTCGCCGTCCCAGCCCTTGAGGCGATGCAGGCCGCTGACCGGCGTGTCCACCCACAGCCGCCCGTCGCGCCCCCACAGCAGGCTCATGACGATGGGGCTGGCCAGGGACTCGGCGGGTGCCTGTGGCACCACCTCCAGGCCGCCCTGGCCAGCGGTTCTCTCGCGGAACAGGCCCTGCTGGCCGCCCACCCAGAGGCGCCCGTCCGGCGCGGCGCTCAACACATAGACGCCACCGTGCAGCGGCCCGCTCAGCGGATGCACCCGCTCCAGCGCTGCGGCGCCATCGCCGGCGAGGCGGTACAGGCCCTCCTGCATGCCCAGCCAGATGCTGCCGTCGGCGCGCAGCAGCAGCTGTTGGGCACGGCCGCCGTCCAGCGCCCAGTCGCGCAACAGGCGGCCATCGGCGGCGCGGTGCTCCAGGCGGCCGGCCGCGGCCATCCACAGGCTGCCGTCGCCCGCCTCGGCCATGAGCTCGACGACGCTGCGCCGCTCGCGCGGCCATTCGCCCAGCGTCGCCAGGTCGCGGCCCGGGCGGCCGTCCAGGCGGGCGACGTGGCCGGTCTGCGTCGGTGCCAGCACCTCGCCGTTCTTCAGCGCCAGCACCGCGCGCACATCGGCCTCGGCCAGCGGGCTGTTCAGGTCGGCATCGGGGCCGCGCACGGCCAGGGCCGGGTGGGAGAGATGGCGCTGCACGCCCAGGCCATAGCCGCTGACCCACATCGCGCCACTGCGGTCGCGCAGCAGGCCGCTGATGTCGTTGCCGGCCAGGCCCATCGCGCGGCGCGGGTCTTGGCGCAGCCTGGCCTCGATGGCGCCGCTGGCCGGGTTGACCCAGAACAGCCCGACCTTGCCGCCCACCCAGAGCCGCCCGTCCGGGCCTTCCGCCAGCGCATTGATGGGCATGCCCAGGGCCTGCACCCAGCGCACCTGACCCTGCTCGACGACACCGAGGTGGCCGTCCTGCGTGCCCAGCCAGATGCGCCCGCCACGGTCCTCGGCCAGGGCCGGCACGGGCATGCCCTGTTCCAGGCCGGGCAGGGCCAGGTCCTCCCAGGCGCCGCGCGCGAAGCGGCTCAGGCCGCGCCAGTGGCCGGCCCAGACGACCCCGTCGGCGCCCACCTGCAGGGCCAGCACCCGCTTCTCGGCCTGGCCGCGCCAGTGCAGCTCGTGGGCCTCGAATCGCGTGGCCGCCGGGTCGTAACGGTACAGGCCCTGGCCCAGGGTGCCGACCCAGATGGCGCCGTCCGGCGCCGCCGCCAGCGCGCGGATGGGCGGCTGCGGGCCCGCGCCGCCCTGGGCGCTGCCATGGCTTTCGACGCGGTCCTGTTCGGGGTCGTAGGCCACCAGGCCCTGGAACTCCGTGCCTATCCACATGCGCCCGTCGGCCGCTGGCGCCAGTGCCCGCACCCAGCCCAGGCTGCGCTTGGCCGTCGTGTCACCGGCCTGCTCGATGGGCCGCAGCCGGTAGCCGTCGTAGCGCGTCAGCCCCTTGCTCGTGGCGATCCACATGAACCCGGCCCGGTCCTGCGAGATCGCCGGCACCGAGTTCTGCGGCACTGTCACGCTGCGGAACTGCACCTCCAGCGGGCCCACGCCGGCGTCGGCGCGGGCCAGACCCGCCCCGAGCAGCATCAGGCCAAGCAGGCCTTGAATTAGGGGGTGCATGGGCCGGCATCCTAAAGGCGGCGATTGACGGCGCCGGCCTGCTGGGGTTAGGGCGGACGGGGGAGATGTGCGGTGCTGTCGGCGATCGGCGACTTGACATGCCACAGTCGCGCGTAATGCCGCGGCTATGTCCACGCCAGCACGGCAGGCGGCCGGCGGTTCAGCGACCGCAGCAGCGCAACGCAGGCCAGCAGCGTGACGCCCACATAGACGGCCTGTGCCACCTCCCACTGGCCCAGGCTCCAGGCCTGCGGACCGCGCACGTCCAGTACCGCGGCGGCGCCGTCGGGCGACATCACCAGGTCGCGCGCCCAGTTCCAGCCTGCATGCACGCCGATGGCGGCCGGCACGCTGCGCCAGCGGATGAAAACCAGACCGAACAGCAAGGAACCGGCCGTCGTGCTGACCAGCGCAACCTGCCAGCTCCAGCCGGACAGCACATGAAAGACAGCCGCGACGAGCGCCACGATGATTTGCGCCGGCCAATGGCCGAGGCTGCGCAGCAGGCCGTCCAGGGCGTAGCCGCGCCAGGCCAGTTCCTCGCAGGCATTGGTCAGGAGGTGAAAGAGCAGGGCGCCACCGATAGAAGCCGGCAGCAGCGCCGCCTTCATCCGCCATTCAACGGGCAGCCACAGCGCCATGACAAGTGTCGCCGCGGCGAAAAGCAGCAGGCCCGCCACCAGTCCCAGGCCCAGGTGGCTGAAGGCACGGGCCGACACTGTGAGGCCAAGGTCGGCCAGCGACCGGCCCTCGCGGCGCATCAGGGCACGCGCAAGCGCGGCCAGCAACAGCGCGGTCGCCAGGCCGTACAACATCGGCCTGTGCGGACCGACCGGAAACGGCAGGCCCTGGTAGACGACGACCACGAGCGGGAAGGCGCACAGCAGAAAAGCCATGCTGCGCAGTGCCAGCCAACGGCGGGCTTGGGTTGTCAGCGCGGTGTCGGCAACGTGCGGCATCGGCCGCACTCTAATATCAACCCACCGCACTCACCGCATCCACCACCACCCTGCCATCCAGCAGCCGCAGCGTGCGCGAAGCCTGCGTTGGCGGGGCAGATGTGCAGTGCTGTCGACGATCGCCGGGCTTAACGCGCCAGCAGTTCGCCCAGCACGCGCTGCGGGTCGGCCATGAAGTCGCGCGTGACGCGGTAGTGCTCGGTGTCTTCGTAGGCCACGCGGCGCACGCCGTCCGGCGTGCACTGGTAGATCCAGGCGTCGGGATAGGCCATCAGCAGCGGCGAATGCGTGGCGATGATGAACTGGGAATTCGCCTTCACCAGTTCGTGAACGCGCGCCAGCGCGGCGAGCTGGCGTTGCGGCGACAGCGCCGCTTCGGGTTCGTCAAGCAGGTACAGGCCCCGGGCGCCAAAGCGCTCGTTGAGCAGCGCGAGAAAGGATTCGCCGTGTGACTGCTCGTGCAGCGACTTGCCGCCATAGCCGCTGATGATCGGTGAACCGCCCGGCCCCGCGTCCAGGTTCTCGATCTCGGTCGCGACGTTGAAGAAGCTCTCGGCGCGCAGGAAGAAGCCATCGCGCGGCGGCTTGTAGCCCTTGGCCACCCGCAAGTACCCGTGCAGCTCGGAATGCGACAGCCGCGTGCCGAAGCGGAAGTTCTTGCTGCCGCCCTCGGCGTTGAAGCCCAGCGACACGGCCAGCGCCTCCAGCAGCGTCGACTTGCCCGAGCCGTTCTCGCCGACGAGGAAGGTGACCTTGGGATGCATCTCCAGCCGCTCCAGCGTACGCACGGCGGGCAGGTTGAAGGGATAGCGGTCGAAGGAGTCCACCTTGTCGCGCTGCAGGGCGAGGTGGAGGATGAACTGGGTGGAGATCACGGCCTGTCCTGCGACAACCGGATGCGCAGCTGCGCCGCCGTCATGCCATCCGGTGCGACGAAGGTCCGGCTGCCCATGCGCACGACGCTGAAGCCACCGACAACGGTCGACTCTGGCAAGGACGGCGCCGGTTCCAGGTAGCTCAGCCGACCGGCATAGGTGGGCAACGACGAGTTGGGGAAGCGGATGTCGAAGCTGACCTCACCCGGGCGCTCGATGACAGCGGTGATGGTGGCGCCGACGAAGCGCGACGAAGCGCTGCCGGGCACGCTGGTCTTCGCCACCGTCGCCGCATGGCGTCCTGCCGAGCCGCAGGGRCTGTCTTTGAAGGCGTCGGCCAGAGCCGACAGAACGGGCGCCGACTCCAGCGCCAGCCAGGGTGATTCCCGTGCGGCGTTGTCGACTTCCGCGGCAGCCACGCCTTTGACGAGGATGGCCCCGCCCTCGGCCGTGCGCACGTAGAGCACCTCGACAGGCGGTTTGTCCTTGTCGCTGCGACTGAGGACGTGCAACTCGCCGCTGCCGAAGTGCGCGACGCGGAATTCGCCGTCGGGTGCGATGGTCATGGCCTGTGCAGTGGGCATATGCCATCGGCTCTCACAGGCCGCCGCTGCCGGGCGGGCGAGGATCAGGGCTGCCAGGAAAAGGGTGGCACTTCGCAGGCGCATGGTGTCAGGCTAGGTTGACGAGCTTTGACTATGCCGCCTCGTGCAAGTACAGCGTCAGTGGCGGCCGTAACCCGCCGGAGCGACTTAGGCCGACACCGCATCCACCACCACCCGCCCATCCAGCAGCCGCAGCGTGCGCGACGCCTGCGCCGCGTGCTCCAGCGAGTGGGTCACCATGACCAGCGTCGTGCCCTCGGCGTTGAGTTCGCGCAGCAGCCGCATGACCTCCGCGCCATGGGCGCTGTCGAGGTTGCCGGTGGGCTCGTCCGCCAGCAGCAACGCGGGCCTGGCGGCAATGGCACGGGCGATCGCCACACGCTGCTGCTGGCCGCCGCTCAATTGGCTGGGCCGGTGGCCGGCGCGATGGGCGATACCCAGGCGCTCCATAACCTCTGCGATGCGCTCGCGACGAGCGCGCGCGGGCAGTTCGCCGTATTCCAGCGCCAACGCGATGTTCTCGGCCACGCTCAGGTCGTCGATCAGGTTGAAGCTCTGGAACACGAAGCCGATGCGGCCGCGGCGCAGCGTGTTGAGCTGCTTCTCGGTCCAGCCGGCGACGTTCTGGCCGTCGAACCAGTATTCGCCGCCGCTCGGCGCGTCCAGCAGGCCGAGGATGCCCAGCAGCGTGGACTTGCCGCAGCCCGAAGGGCCGGTGATGGCGAGGTATTCACCGGCCTCGATGTCGAGGTCGATGCGGTMCAACGCGGTGGTCTCGATGTCGCCGGTGTGGAAGGTCTTGGTAAGGTGCTTGAGCTTGAACATGGTCAGTGGATGTCGAGAGCGGAAGCGCCCGCCAGGGCGCGGTAGGGGGAGACGATGACCTGCTCGCCGGCTTGCAGGCCGCCCAGCACTTCGATGACGCCATCGGCGCGCCGGCCCAGTTGCAGCGGGCGGCGCTGGGCGTGGCGGCCGTCCGCGTCGAGCACAAAGGCCCAGGCGCCGCCGGTGTCGGCATAGAAGCCGCCGTCGGGCAGCAGCAGCGCGTCCTGCGCCTGGCCCAGCGTCAGGCGCACGTCCAGACCCTGGCCGACCTGCAGCGCGGGCGGCTCGGCGTCGAAGGCCAGCTCGACGGTGAAGCGTCCATCCTTGACCTGCGGGTCGATGCGCGCGACGTGCAGCGCATGGCTGCGGCCTTCGTGCACCAGCGTGCCGGCCAGGCCTTCGCGCACGCGACCGAGGTGGAACTCATCCAGCCGCAGGTCGAGCTTGAAACGGCCCAGGCTGTCCAGGCGCGCGATGCGGGTGCCGGCGCGCACGCTCTCGCCGACCTGCAGCGTCAGGCCCGTCACGCGGCCGGCGACCGGCGCGCGCATGGCCAGGCCCTCGCTGGCGGCGCGCATGGCGGTGAGGCGCTGGTCCAGGTCGGTGACGGCGCGCTGCATGGCCTGCACCGACTGCTCGCGGGTGCGCAGCTCCTCGCGGCCGTCGGCCTGCAGTTGCGTGAGCAGGCGCTGGGCCATGGCCAGTTTGTCGGCCGAGTCCTCGAGCGCCGACGGCGACAGGAAGCCCTGCGCGGCCAGGCCGACGTTGCGC
>NZ_JBFULE010000006.1:0-35930 GCF_056400485.1 Roseateles sp. P5_B10 | reverse complement strand
GCACGGCACAGCTCGTGCACGTGGTGCTGGTGTGCGGTTCAGGGCCTCTTCTTTGGTGACTTTCTTCTGGCCCCGCAGAAGAAAGTTACCCGGCTGCCGGGACGGACTCCCGGCAATGCAGCGATCAGCAGCACTCGTCGCAGCACCAACCTGATCAAACATCACGACCAACCCTCAATCCGCAATCAGGACGCGCTCCGCGCCCTTGAAGTTGTCCGACCCGGAGATGACGACACGGTCTCCGACCTGCAGGCCCGAGATCACCTCGACCCGCTCCAGCGAACGCGCACCCAGCTTGACGGCGACCTTCTCGGCCACGCCGCCCCGCACCACGTAGGCAAAGCTGCCGCCGCTCTCGTCGACGAAGCTGCCGCGGGCCACGCCCAGCACCTTGTCGCGCTTGTCCAGCAGCACCCGCACCGACAGGCGCTGGTTCTGGCGCAGCTGCTCGGGCTGTTGCCCGGCAAAGCGCAGCCGTGCGCTGACCTCGCCATTGACGACCTCGGGCGACACCGAGCTGACCTGGCCGGCCCAGCGCTGCCCGTTGCCGGTGATCTCGCCGGGCATGCCGGGCTGCAGCTCGCGGGCAAAGCTCTCGGCGACCTGCATCTGCACTTCCAGCGCCGACAGATCGATGACCGACAGCAGCTTGGTGTCGCGGGCGACATTGGTGCGGTCGGGAATGAAGAGCTGGCCGACCTGGCCATCCACCGGTGACCGCACCTGCAGCTCGCTCACCTGGCGCTCCAGGTCGGCCACCAGCAACTGCTGGCGCGCCAGGGCACTTTGCTTGGCCTGAACGTCGAGCTTGAGGCTGTCGGTCTTGAGGCCGCGCAGGTCGCGGGCCTGGTCGTGCGCGAGCTTGGCCTTGGCGAGAGCGTCCTGGGCGCGCTCGACCTGCATGCGCGCCGTGGCGCCGGCCTCGAAGGCCTGGGTCTGGCGGGCCAGGTCGTTCTGGGCGGTCTGCTGGTCGATGCGGGCGTTCTCGAAGGCGCTTTGCAGCGCGGCCGTCTGTTGGCGGGCCTCGACCTCGGCGCGGGCCAGGTCGGCGCGCAAGGCATCGACATTGCTGCGCTCCTGCGCGAGGCGGTTGGTCAGCTCGGGTGAGTCGACGCGGGCCAGCACCTGGTTGCGCTTGACCGGGTCACCGGCCTGCACGGCGAGCGTGACGGTGCCGGCGCCGGGCGCGAACAGCGTCGGGCTCTGCGCGGCGACGACACGGCCTTCGCCGGCGACGTCGCGCGTCAGCGGTGCCACGTCGACGGTGGCCACGGACAGCCGGGCGATGCTGACGGCCGAGTCGGCGGACAGCATCTGCTTGATTCGGCCGCCGCTCACCAGCACGAGCACGGCCACGACGACCGCGCCGCCGGCCAGCAGCAGCGGCCAGCGCCGGGACTTTTGAGCGAGGGGGCGGTCCTGTTCCGAAGTGTCGCGAAAGCGGGTGTTCATGCCCTGTCTTCCGCAAGGGATGTGCCAGCACGCGCCGCGTGAAAAATCAACGACTTGCAACCGTGACATGTGTCCGCGGACAGGTGGCGGACAGTCCGTACAAGGTCCGCAACGGGCAGCAGCGTTTGCTTACGAAAGCGCACAACTGGTGGCGAGACGACACGACTGGCCGGCTCCAACAATCGCGCCGCTTCGGAGACTGAAATGACTCTCGCCCGACTTTGCCTGCTGGCCGCGCTGACCAGCCTGAGCTGGCCAGCGCTGGCTAACGATCTGCCGCCGTCGGCCATGACGGAGTCTGAGGCGCGCCGCTTCCTCGGCCAGGCCAGCTTCGGGCCGACGGACGCCAGCGTCACCGATGTGATGGCCCGCGGCCGCGCCGGCTGGCTGTCGAGTCAGTTCAACCTCGCCAACTCCGACTTCAGCGGCGTGCCGTATGTYGACCCCGACTCGAGCAAGGGCTGCCCCACGGGCGCGCCGGCCACCTGCAAACGCGACAACTACACGCTGTTCCCGGTGCAGGTGCAGTTCTTCGCCAACGCCGTCAACCAGCCCGACCAACTGCGCCAGCGCACGGCCCTGGCGCTGTCGGAGATCCTGGTCGTGTCGGGCAATGTCATCAAGCTGCCCAATGCGATGGCCGACTACCAGCGCATCTTTTTGCGCAACGCCTTCGGCAACTTCCGCGACGTGCTCAAGGAGGTGACGCTGTCCCCGGCCATGGGGCGCTTCCTGAACATGGCCAACAACGACAAGCCCAACCCGACCAAGGGTATCGAGCCCAACGAGAACTACGCCCGCGAGGTGCTGCAGCTGTTCTCCATCGGCCTGTCCCAGCTCAACCTCGACGGCAGCCTGCAGCTCGATGCCAAGGGCCAGCCCATCCCCAGCTACGACCAGGACACGGTCGAGGGCTTCGCCCACGCCTTCACCGGCTGGACGTATGCGCCGCGGCCGGGCGCGACGAAGAACAAGTTCGGCAACCCGAGCTATTACGACGCGCCCATGGTCGCCTTCGACGACCACCACGACAAGGGCACAAAGAAGCTGCTGGGCGGCACCGTGCTGCCCGGCGGCCAGACGGCGCAGGCCGACCTGGACGCGGCCATCGACAACATCTTCAACCACCCCAATGTCGGCCCCTTCATCGGCCGCCAGTTGATCCAGCAGCTCGTCACGGCCAACCCCAGCCCGGCCTATGTGCAGCGCGTGGCCACGGCCTTCAACGGCGGGGCCATCGTCAATGGCCAGCGCAGCAAGCGCGGCGACATGAAGGCCGTGCTGACGGCCATCCTGACCGATGCCGAGGCCGCCTCCCCACAGGCGCCTGCCAGCTTCGGCAAGCTGCGTGAGCCCATCCTGCAACTGACGCATCTGCTGCGCGCCCTGGGCGGCGTCAGCGATGGCATCTGGCTGCGCAGCCAGGCCGCGAGCCTGGGCCAGACGGTCTACAGCCCGGCCAGCGTCTTCAACTTCTTCCCGCCCGACTACGACCTGCCCGACAACCCGGCCCTGGATGGCCCGGCCTTTGGCGTCTTCAACGCCAGCGCCGCCTTCAAGTTGAGCGGCGTGCTGCAGACGGCGCTGAACGGCAAGGGCGTGGCGGCCGACGCTTCTGTGCCCGGCGCCACCGGTACCAAGATCGACCTGACCCGCTGGCAGGCTCTGGCCGCAACGCCGACCAGCCTCGTCGCCGAGATCAACCGCGTGCTCTTCGCCGGGCGCGCCAGCAGTGCCTTGCAAGCTGCACTTCTGAAGGCAGCGCAGATCGCGCCGGCCACCAAGCCGCTGGATCGCGCGAAAGCTGCACTGTTCCTCGCCGCGATGTCCCCCGAATACCTGGTGGAGAACTGAAATGCTGTCCCGACGCCATCTGCTCTCCCACGCCGCCGCCTTCGCCGGTGCCTCTGCCCTGCCCTCGCTCGCTGCGCCGCTGCTGGGCAGCGACTACCGCGCTCTCGTCTGCGTCTTCCTCTACGGCGGCAACGACGGCAACAACATGGTCGTGCCGATGGACACCGCCGGCTACGCCGCCTACGCGAAGGCGCGCGGCACGGCCGGTGCGGGTGGGCTGACGCTGCCGCAATCGGCCCTCGCACCGCTGAACGGCGGCGGCGTCGGCCTGCACCCGGCGCTGACGCCGCTGGCCGACATCTGGAACCAGGGCCACCTGGCCGTGCAGGCCAACGTCGGGCCGCTCGTGAAGCCCATGACCAAGGCCGAGTTCAATGCGGCCAATGCCCAGCGGCCGAGCAACCTGTTCTCCCACGACGACCAGCAGGACCAGTGGCAGCGCGGCCAGGCCTTCAGCGGCAACGCGATGCCGTCGACCGCCGGTTGGGGCGGCCGCATCGCCGACCTGCAGGCCGCCAACGGCGTCGTGCCCATGGCCCTCTCGGTCAGCGGCAACAACGTCTTCATGAACGGCGCGACCAACTCGGGCCTGACCGTCGGCAGCGGCACCAGCTTCGCGATCAAGGGCTTTGGCAACAACCCCAGCGCCAGCCCCCTCTACCAGCTCTACCAGGGCCTGCTGCAGCAGCCCTACGGCAATTCCGAGGAACGCGCCGCCGCCAGCGTGCTCAACCAGGCCATCAAGGCCAGCAATGCCTTGAACACGGCCCTGTCCGGCACCGGCAGCATCGCCGGCCTCTTCAACGGACTGGGCAGCAACGTCGCCCAGCAGTTGCTGACGGTGGCCAAGATGATCGAAGGCCGCTCGGGCCTGGGCGCCACGCGCCAGCTCTTCTTCGTCAGCATGGGCGGCTTCGACACCCACAACGACCAGCTCAACCAGCAGCAGGCCCTGTTCTCGGACCTCGGCCCCGCGCTGAAGGCCTTCTACGACGCGATGCAGCAGCTCGGCGTTGCCAACGCGGTGACCACCTTCACCGCCAGCGATTTCGCGCGCACCTTGCAACCCGCTTCGGGCGGCGGCACCGACCACGCCTGGGGCAACCACCAGTTCGTGCTCGGCGGCGCCGTCAAGGGCGGGCTCTACGGCCGCATGCCCCAGCTCGTGCTCGCCGGGCCGGACGACATGTCCGACGAGGGCCGCTGGCTGCCGACCACGTCGGTCGACCAGATGAGCGCGACGCTGGCCAGTTGGTTCGGTGTCGGCGCGGCCGACCTGGGCGCGGTTTTCCCCCACCTGGCCAACTTCAACGTGAAGAACCTGGGCTACTTCGGCTGATGACAAAACCGGAAGGGGCGGCTGGTACAACCGTCCCATGCCCGACACCTACTCCATCCAGTGCCGCTGCGGCCAGCTCCGCGGCCTGCTGCAGCCCACACGCCCGTCCAATCGCTGTGTCTGCTATTGCTCCGACTGCCAGGCCTTTGCCCGATACCTGGGCACGCAAGACGCGCTGGACAACCAGGGCGGCAGCGACATCGTGCAGGTCCCGGCCTCTCACGTCGTGTTCACGCAGGGCCAGGACCGGCTGACCTGCATCCGCCTGACCGACAAAGGCATGCTGCGCTGGTACGCGAGCTGCTGCCGCACGCCGATCGGCAACACTCTCGCAGACCGGAAGGCCGATTTCGTCGGCCTGATCCATACGGGCCTCGGTCAGGACAAGGCTGCGCTCGCGGCGTCGTTCGGACCGGTCACGATGCGTGTGGGCGTCGACGGCGCCCTGGGCGACAGCAAGCCGAGAGCGGCGGGCATGTTCAGCGGCATCGCCAAGACCCTTGCCATGATCATCATGGGCCGTCTGCGCGGGACCTACCGCGCCAGCCCCTTCTTCGATCCGCAGACCGGCACTCCCGTTGCGAAGCCCCGGGTGCTGTCCACCAAGGAACTTGCGGCGGCCAAGCGCGTCGGCTGAACGCAGCTACTTCGCCTGAAGCTCTTCGCAGGGCTGGATCATCAGGCCGTAGTTGGCCTCCTTGGCATACAGGAAGCGCCCGCTGCTGACTTCGAACAGCAGCTCGGTCGAAACGATGCGGCCCCACCAGGCGCGCAGGAAAAGCAGATCCTCGTTCAGCCACTGCACCTCGACGTTCTGGGCCAGCTCGGCGAAGTCCAGCCGCCAGACGCGCTTGGGGCCCTGCAGCGTGTAGATCTCGATGGTGTTGACGCGGGGCACGCCCTCCTTCGTCGAGTCGATGGTCACCAGACGATGGAAGGCCGCCGTGTCGTGGGGTGAGCGCGGCTTGTACTCGGGGTCGCTGTCGTCCAGCTCGCGCTCCGGCCGTGCGACCAGGCGCTTGACCGACACATGACCCGCCAGCGGCACCAGACGCGGCGCGGAATACTCGACGCTGACGGCGTCGCAACGGGGGGCAGCCTGAGCATTGCAGGCAAGGATCAGCAGGGCGAGAGCGGTGTGGCGCATGGGGCGAGACGCTGAAGGTGGCGGGATGCTGCCAGCCTCAACGCCCCGCGCCGCGGCGGGATGACTTCGTTCGTGGGGGGCGGGCGGCTTTCAGGCGCCGACCGCGACAAGGAAGCAGTAGGCCAGCACCGCGCCCCMCAGGCACAGCCCGAACAACGAGGAAGCGCTTCGCATCATGTCGTTCTCCCATTCGTTAGAACGCGGCTGCCGGCGCCTCAGGCACGCAGCAGCTTGTCCGCATAACGCCAAGTTTGCGGGGCTTGGGGAAACACTGTTGCCAGTGCGGTTTCCGACAGGCCGAGATGGCGCTGCAGCAACGGCGTCAGCACCTGGCGGAAGTCAGTGCGCACGGCCAGGTCACGTCCGTCGGCCAGCGCGCTGGCGTCCAGGCCCGGCCATTCGCCCAGCATCTGCCCGCCGGCGACCGGGCCGCCGAGCAGCCAGATGACGTTGCCGCGGCCATGGTCGGTGCCGCCGTTGCCGTTCTGGCGCAACGTGCGGCCGAACTCGCTGACGACGACGATGACGGTGTCCCTGTAGGTGTCGCCCAGGCCCACGCTCAGCGCATCCAGGCCCTCGCCCAGGCTGGCCAGGCGGTTGGCGAGCTGGCCGCGGGCGGCGCCTTGGTTGACATGGGTGTCCCAGCCGCCCACCGCCGTGAAGGCAAGCTGGGTGTGGGCGTCCTTGCGGATCAAGGTACCCAGGCGCCGCGCATCAGCGGCGAAGCTGCGCGCGGACGGCGCACCGGCGTCGGCGCTCGGATCCATGGACTTTCCCTCGCCCGCCGCCATRCTGCGGCTCATCTCGCCGCGGCCCTGGGTGGTGTCGCGCAGCGTGCCGCTGAGCTGCGCATCGTTGGCATAGAGCTTGGCCAACCCGCTTTGCATCTGCGGGTCGTCGATGGCGCGGCGCTGCATCGCATTGGGCCCCAGGCCGAGGCTGGCGACGCTGGCCGTGCCGGCAAAGATGCGCGGCGGCGTGCTGCCCTGGCTGATCGCGCGCGTTGGCGCCGGCTCACCCGGCAGGGCCGTCAGCAGCCGGTTCATCCAGCCATCGGGCGTGGACTTGCGACCCGGCGTACCGGACTCGAGGTAGTCCTGGGCGTCGAAATGCGAGCGCGTCGGGTCGGGCGAGCCGCTGGCATGCACGAAGGCGAGCTGGCCGCCGTCCCAGTGGCGCTTCAGTGGGCTCAAGGATGGATGCAGGCCGAACAGCGAATCGAGCTTGATGAGGCCATCCTCCGCGCCCGGTGCCGCGAGCGCAATCTGCGGGCGGCTGGTGGCGTACTCGCGCTCGCCATAGGGCGCGACGACCGACAGGCCGTCCACCGCGCCGCGCAGCATGACGACGACGAGCTTCTTCTGGGTGCCCCCCTGGGCGTGCACCAGAGACACAGGCAGGCCGCCGAGGGTGAAGGCACCGAAGTGCAGCAATTGACGACGCAACATGGCGGTCACCTTTTCATGAAATCGGGGCTGGCGAGCAGCAGGGCAACCTGCTGGCCCACAGGCTCGGTCGCCAACGTGCGGCGCGTGGGTTCACTGACCGACGCACCCAGGGTGCTGGTCAGCTTCTCGGCGCTGATGCCACTGCGCTGGCCCAGCGTCGTCGCCAGTTGCACGCGCTGCGTCAGCGCCTCGGGGTTGCGCCAGGCGGCCGCAGTGTTCTTGTAGCCATCGGGCGTTTGTGCGCCGTAAAGAGGCTGGCCCGCCTGCGCCAGCGCGGCGAGCAGATTGCGCGGGTCGGCCGGCTGCAGGTCCAGCGCGCGCAGGCTGGACAGCAGGTATTGGTAGGGCGTCTTGAACTTGGCCTGGTAGGCCTCGCGGCTCCAGAACTCATCGGCGCGGATCAAGGTGCGCGCGAACTCGCGCAGGTCGCCGCCCGTGGCCTTGAAGTTGTCGGCGAGCTTTTGCACCAGGCTGGCCGGCGGGTCGTCGGCCACAAAGGCCTGGGCGAACTTGGTGGCCAGATGGCGGGCCGTGGCGGGATGGGTGGCCAGCACGTCCAGCGCGTGCTCGCCCTCGGCCTGGCCGGCGCCCTTGACGCTATGGCCCAGCCAGGTCTTGCTGCCGTTGTCATGCTTGCGCGGCTCGAAGGCGAACAGGTCGCCCGTGCCGCCGACCAGCGCCTTGCGCGTGTCCAGGCCCCAGCCGGTCAACATGCGCGCTAGCTCGGTCACGTCACGCTGGGCGTAGCCACCGTCCACGCCCAGCGTGTGCAGTTCCATCAGCTCGCGGGCGTAGTTCTCGTTGAGGCCGCTGGGCACCCGGGCCTTCAGCTCCGGCCGCTCGGCCAGGAAGCGGCGCGCGCGCTGCGGCGGCGCGTAGCCGGCGACGACGCTCTGGGCGTTGTCGAGGTAGATCAGCATGGCCGGGTGCTTGGCGGTTGCGCCCAGCATGTCGCGGAAGCGCCCGAGCACATGGGGCCGGATGGCGCGCTGCTCGTAATCGGCCACGAGCACGCCGACCGCGTTCTTGCCCGCAAAGACGTTGAAGTGGTTGAACCAGAACTCGGTCAGCACCTCTTCGAGCTGGGCCGGGCTCAGCAGCGCACGCGACAGACGGGCCGTCGCGGCCTGGCCGACGAGGGGGCGGATCTTGTCGCGCACTGCATTGATCGCATCGGCATCGGTCTTCATGCCTTGGGCCTGCTCACGCCGGGCCTCGCGAGCGGCCTTCACCGCCTCGCGGTAGCGACCCAGCAGCTCGGCCTGGCCGAGTTGGAGCACCTCCAGGCTGGCCAGGCGGGCGCTCAGGCCTTCAGGCTGCGGCAGGCGGCGCGGTTCCAGTTGCTCGCTGAGGAAGCGCTCCAGCCATTTGTCGGCGCCTTGCGCGGCGATGGCGGCGGCGTCAGCCGGGCGCGGGCCGTAGCCCAGGCGGTTGAGCGCGTGCAGGGCGCGCTCATCGGCGCTCAGGGCCGGAGCTGCAACCGCAACAGCCGCCTGGCTGCGGCGCGCTGCCAGCATGACGCCGCCAGCCAGGGCGGCGGCACTGCTCAGCACAAAGCGGCGGTTTTTCATGGGGACCTCTCCGGTTTCTTGAACCAGAGAATCGCCCGATTCACGCAAGCTCGTATGGCCGATGCGCAAAGATTTGTAGCGAGGAGCCCCTCTCGCCCGAGGCTGGCCGGCTAGGGGACGATCCGGCGCTCGGCCCGCAAATTCATTGGCCGCGAAGCCAATGCTCAAGGCTGCGCAGCGTGGCGGCTAGGTCAAGAGGCTTGTTCCAGTAGCCGTCAAAGCCATGGCGGCGCGCCAGCTGGGAAGCGACGAACTCGGACTCGGCCGTCACCAGCAGGGCCGGCACACCGTCGGGCAGGCCGGCAGCGCGCAGCTGGGTCAGCAATTCGTCGCCACCAATATCGGGCAGGCGCAGATCGCACAACAGCAAATCGACGCGATCCTGCGCCACCAGGCGTCGGGCATCCGCGCCGCTGCGCGCCACCAGCAGGCTACAGCCGGGGCGCAGCTCCAGGATGCCTTGCATCAGCATCACGTTGACGGGATCGTCCTCGACGTAGAGAACCTGGCTTGTCGTCATGCCCGCCCCTTCAAAAGCAGACGRCAGGCTGCAAGCGCCTGGATCGGGCAACACGGCATCGGCAGGGGACAGGCATAGGAACATGACTCGGGATTTTGCGCTGATTATCAAATCTATTAATACGAATGATCAATGCAACCGCCCCTGAACGGGTGGCGTCGCGCTGGATTTGCCAAATATTGCAAGGCGGCCGCGGCGAAAATCGCCTAGGCGCGACGACGCAGTTCGGCCAGCGCCCGCGACAGCGGCAGCCAGCCGTCGGGCAAGGGCCTGCCTGGCGCCCCGTCCGCCGCCGCCATCTCCAGCGCGCGGGCCTGGGCGGCCAGGGCGGGATGGCCCAGCAGCTCCAGCACGGCCTTCAGGCCATGAGCGACGCGGCGCAGTGCGGGCGCATCGCCGCTGGCGACGGCCGCATTGCCCTGCGCGAGATCATCCGCAAAGCGGTCCAGGCAGCCGGCGCGAAAACTCTCGTACAGGGCCCGATCGCCGCCGAAATGCTGCAGCACCGGGTCAACGCCCGTGGCCAAGGCCGCGACCGGTGCGGTGGCCAGGGCACGCCCCCGCAGCAGCTCGCTGACCGTGTCCAGCAACTCGGTCAGCGGCACGGGTTTGCGCAACGTGCGCACGACGCCGCGGGCGGCCAGCGCCGCATGATGGTCGGGGTGAACGCCAGCGCTGAAAATCACCCACGGTGGCGCACCGGCAGCCTGGGCCAGGCCCTCTGCGAGCAGGGTTTCGGCGGAGCCGTCGGGCAGCATCAGGTCGCTGACGACGAGCTGCCAGCCGCCGCCAGCCAGCGCGTCGCGGGCATCGGCCAGGCGGCGTACGACGCTCAGCTCGACCGCCGGCGCCGCCGGGTCATGGTCCGGCAGCTCCTCGAGAGCCAATTCGACGAAGCGGGCAATCGAGACGTCATCCTCGATCAGCAGCAAGCGCGCGGGCATAGGTATGCGCGCGCTCAGGCCGGCTGAGCCGCTGCGGCCTCGGCCAGCAGCGGTGGCAGCTCGGTGACCAGGGCCGTCTTGTGCACCAGCGGCACGCCCTCCAGCGCAAAGGCATACGGCGCACGCTGCGCCTCGTCCAGCGCGGTCACAACGATGAGGCGGCTGCGCGCGAACTGTGGGTGCGAGCGCAGGCTGGTGATCAGCGCCGCGCCGTCGATGCCCGGCAGCAGGATGTCGATGAGCAGCACGTCCGGTTCCAGGCGGCCGGCCATGGCCAGGCCGGCGATGCCGTCGGAGGCGACGTGCAGCTCGGCCTCGGGCAGTTCGCGCTTGACGACCAGGCTGATGAGGTTCTGGAAGTGCACCGAATCCTCGATGAGCAGCAAGGTCAAGGGGCGTTCGTTCGCTCGGGCGCCAGTGCCTGGCAGCGCTGTCGTCGCACGGCCGGCGCGGGCGGCGAGCCAGGCCTCCAGCGAACTGCGCAGGATGCGGCGGTGGCCGCCTGGCGTTTTCCAGGCCTGCAATTCGCCACGGTCGACCATCAGCTGCACGGAGCGCACAGCCATGCCCAGCTGTTGGGCGGCTTCGGTGGTCGAACAGGTGTCGGGCGTGGAGGGGGTACGGTTCACTTGCGATATTTTGCCGAATTTGCCGGCAATCGCCGAGCTGGAATATTTGATAAAAATGATCGCATCGGAGAATGCGGCACCGATACGGAGCTAGCCATGTTGTTCACCGCCGCCTTCGCCCCATCCACACCCCCGCTGGCGCTGCCCCATCCTGCCCTCGACGAGGGCCATGACCTTGACCGCAGCGCCCATCGCGTGCGGCTCGGGCATCTGGCGGAGGCCCTGGCCCTGCATGTGGGCATGGACGCCGACAGCGCCCGCCAACTGCGCCTGGCCGCGCCCCTGCACGACATCGGCGAGCTCGACGTCAGCCCTGCCAGCGCCGTACCGCCCTGGCCGCTGACGGCCGAGGAAGAGCGCCACCGCCGGCGCACCCAGCCGCACCGTGGCGCGGCCCTGCTCAGCGGCTCGAGCCTGCCCCTTTTCGCCCTGGCGGCCGAAATCGCCCTGTACCACCGCGAGCGCTGGGACGGCAGCGGTTATCCCGAAGGCCTCAGTGGCGAGACCATTCCGCTGTCTGGGCGTATCGTTGCCGTCGTGGACTATTTCGACGCACTGACCCTGCCCCGCAGCTACCGCCCGGCCCGCGCCGACGACCGCGCGCTGGCGATGCTGGCCGAGCAGGCCGGCAGCGCCTTCGACCCGGCCATCGTCGCCGCCTTCCTGGCCCATGCCCCCGAGCTGATCGCGCTGCGCGACCGCGTCAACGCGACGCGCGCCGGAGAGAGGGCATGAC
Source organism: Roseateles sp. P5_B10 (assembly GCF_056400485.1). Lineage (NCBI taxonomy): Bacteria > Pseudomonadati > Pseudomonadota > Betaproteobacteria > Burkholderiales > Sphaerotilaceae > Roseateles > Roseateles sp. P5_B10. The sequence continues at coordinate 24,290 of NZ_JBFULE010000006.1, read as the reverse complement.
GCGGCTGGCTGCCGCGCTGCTCGGCCTTCTCGGCTTTTTGGCCACCGTCGCCGCCGCACCGGTTTCAGCGGCCCCCAACAACACAACCCCTTCGCAGCGCGTGCAGGACAGCGGCGAGTTGCGGGTGTGCATCTGGCCCGACTACTACGGCATCTCGCTGCGCAACCCGCGCACCGGCCAGCTGTCGGGCATTGACATCGACCTGTCGGCCGCCTTCGCCGCCGACCTCAAGGTCAAGCCCGTCTATGTCGACTCCTCTTTCGCGACCCTCATCGACGACCTGCTGCGCGACCGCTGCGACGTTGCGATGTTCGCCGTCGGCATGACGCCACAACGCGCTCAAGCACTGCGCTTCAGCCGGCCCTATCTGGAAAGCGACATCTATGCGGTGACAACGCGCAGCAGCCGCGTCGTGAAGAGCTGGCAAGACCTGGACCGCCCCGGCGTGCGCATCGCCGTGCAGGCCGGCACCTTCATGGAACCCGTCATGGCGGGTGCCCTCAAACAGGCTCACCTCGTCGTCGTGCGGCCACCCGACACCCGCGAGCGCGAACTCGAGGCCGGCCGCGTGGACGCCTTCATGACCGATTACCCCTACAGCCGCCGCCTGCTGGACAACGCCGACTGGGCCCGCCTCGTCGCGCCGCCCACGCCCTTCTTCGTGCTGCCCTATGCCTATGCCGTCAAGCCCGGCGACGCCGCCTGGCTGACGGCTGTGGATGAATTCGTCGGGCGTATCCAGCGCGACGGCCGGCTGCAGGCCGCCGCCAAGCGCCACGGCCTCAGCGCCATCGTGCGCGAGAAATGAGGCCCCCGGTCCAAGGCGTACCTTGGCCCGCCCCCCGAGGGGGCGGCGATGCTTGGCGGATCGACCGCCAAGCACATCGCCTGCGCGGGCCGGCTTGGGAACTGGAGTCGGACACAAGCAGTCCCTGCGGACTGCTTGTGCCTACGGAAGGACATGGACCTCTGGCCCATGGCAGGCCCGGCGCTCGGCCCGCAGGGGAGCTCTGACATGCCCCACCGGAGTCGCTGGCGCCCAAGCATCATCACAGCCAGCGCCGGCGTCCTGCTCGCGGCCACGCTGCTCGCCGGCGCGGGCTACAGCATCTGGCGCGAGAAGCGCGAGCAGACGACCGAGGCCGCCGCCCGCCAGGCGCTGCTCGCGCGCGTGCTCGAGGACCACGCCAGCCGCAGTCTGGACGCCGCCCAGCTGGCCCTGGCCGGCCTGGCCGACGTGGCCGAGCGCGGTGCTCCACCCGAGGTGCTGCAGGCCCTGCTCGGCCAGACCCAGGCCAGCCTGGGTTTCCTGCGCGGCGTCGCCCTGCTCGACGAGGCCGGCCACGTGCTGGCCGCCGCCGACCCCGCCGACCGCGGTGCGCAGATCGCCACGGCCAGGCTTGGCCCGCTGCCAGCCCTGGGCCAGGACTCGCTCGGCGGCTTCGTCGCCGCGCGCAGCCTGGCCAGCCTCGCCGGAGTCGCACCAGGCAGCACGGCCGCCGTCGTACCGCCGGGGGTGGGCTTCATCCCGCTGCTGCGCGGCATCAGGACCCCCGGCGGGCGACCGGCCCTGCTCGCCGCCCTGCTCAACCCCGACGCACTGGCCAACTTCCAGGAACTGACGCTGAACGACGCTCGCGCCGCGGCGGCACTCGTCGACCTGGACGGCCGGCTGCTCGCCGTGACCGCCGGTGCCGACCACCTGGCAGGTGAACGCCTGGCCTCGCTGCAACTGCCCACCGGCCCGCTGGCGCGCGTGCGCACGGGCAGCGAATACGGCCGCTGGGACGGCCCGGGCCTGCGCGACGCCGAGCAGCTCGGTGCCTTTCGCGCACTGCGCACCCGCCCCCTCGTCGTCGTCGTTGAACTGCCCCTGGACGAGTTGCGCACCCAGTGGCTGTCCACCGCATGGGACCTCGGCCTGCCCGCCATCGGCATCGCCGCCGCGTTGTTGGTGCTGTCGGCCGTGGGCGCGGTGGCCCTGCACGCGCGCGAGCGCTCCATGCTGGATCTCGACGAGGCCCAGCGGCAGGTCGCCGAGCGTGAGCGCGAGCTCAGCGCCATCTTCGGCAGCGTGCAGGACCTGCTGTTCCGCACCAACGCAGCCGGCCAGGTGACCTTCATCAACGAGGGCTATGCCCGCCTCAGCGGCCATCCCGTCGCCCAGGTGCTGGGCCGGCCGCTGCAGGAGCTGTTCGGCGGCTCGCCGGCCGTGGCCACGCTGTTCGCGGCCGGCGACGTTCACGAAGCCCGGCCGCACGAACTGCGCGCCGACTGGATCGCGGCCGACGGCAAGGCGCGCAGCTTCGAGATCCACCTGGTGCCGCTGCGCCGCCAGGCCGGTGTCCTCGAATGGGTGGGCAGCGCGGCCGACGTCAGCGGCCTGATGCGCGCCCAGGCCGAACTGCGCGCCCAGCTCGGCCTGGCGCGCTCGCTGCTGTCCAGCAGCCCGCTGCCCACGTCGGTGCTGGACAGCGACAACCGCTACCTCGACGTCAACCGCGCCTGGGAGCAGTTCACCGGCCGGCGCCGCAGCGAGGTGCTGGGCCGCAAGGCCGCCAGCTATCTGCGCCCCGAGGAGGCCGCCCTGCACGACAGCCGCGACGCCGAGCTGCTGGCGCGCGGCGGCGAAATGAACTACGAGGCCGTCTGGCAAGGCGGCGATGGCCGCCGGCGCGACCTCTACATCAGCAAGTCCACCTTTCCCGACGCCCACGGCCGACCCATGGGCATCGTCGTCTGCTTCATGGACATCAGCGAATTCCGCGAGGCCGAGCGCGCCACGCGCGCCGCCCGCGACGCCGCCCTGCACGCTTCGCGGGCCAAGTCCGACTTCATCGCCAACGTCAGCCACGAGCTGCGCACACCGCTGCAGTCCATCCTCGGCTTCTCCGAGATCGGCGCGCGGCGCGCGCGTGCCGAGCCCCGCCTGGCCGAGCTCTTCGGCGACGTGCACCACGCCGGCCAGCGCATGCTCAGCCTCGTCAACGACCTGCTCGACCTCAGCAAGATCGAGCGCGGCGCAGAACCGCTGCATCCTGAGCGCCTGGACCTGAGGCCACTGGCCGTCGAGGTCGGCCGCGAACTCGAGCCCCTGCTGGCCGCACGTCAGCTCAGCCTGGCCATGGCCCTGGGCGACGAGGACCTCGTCGTGCTGGCCGACCCGCGACGCCTGCAGCAACTGCTGCGCAACCTGCTCGCCAATGCCATCCGCTTCTCGCCCGTGGGCGGCCACATCGAGGTGACCGCCTGGCAGGACGATGCGGCCGACGAAGTGCGCGTCGACGTCGCCGACCGCGGCCCCGGCATTCCGCCGGACGAGCTGGAAAGCATCTTCGAGGCCTTCGTGCAGTCCAGCGCGACGAAGAACGCCGCCGGCGGCACGGGCCTGGGCCTGGCGATCTGCCGGCGCATCGCCGAGGCTCACGATGGCCGCGTCTGGGCGGCCAACCGCGCCGGTGGGGGCGCCGTCATCAGTCTGGCACTTCCCGCCACGCGCTTTGGCGACACCACGCCGGCGGCGCTTTGACGGCAACATCGAAGGGAACCTCATGGCTGACAGCGACAAGACGAGCGACAAGCTGTTCGCGGGCTCGATTCCGAGGCTCTACGACACCTTGATGGTCCCGCTGATCTTCGACGGCTATGCCGCCGACACGGCGGCGCTGGTCGCGGCCGGCTCGCCGCGCACCGTGCTCGAAACAGCCGCCGGCAGCGGCGCGGTCACCCGCGCGCTGGCGCCAAGACTCGGCGCCGCCGCGCGCTACGTGGTGACCGACCTCAACCAGCCCATGCTCGACTACGCCGCCAGCCAGCAAGGCGCCGACAGCCGCATCGAATGGCGGCAGGCGGATGCACTGGCCCTGCCCTTCGACGACGGCGCCTTCGACGTCGTCTGCTGCCAGTTCGGTGCGATGTTCTTTCCTGATCGCGCCGCCGGCTACGCGGAGGCGCGGCGCGTGCTCAGCCCCGGCGGGCGCTTTGTCTTCACCGTCTGGGACCGCATCGAGGAGAACGCCTTTGCCGACGAGGTCACTCACGCCGTCGCCACGGTGTTCGCGCACGACCCGCCGCGCTTTCTCGCCCGCACACCGCACGGCTATCACGACGTTGCGCTGATCCGCGCGGACCTGAGTCGCGCGGGCTTCACCGAGATCACGATCGACACGCGCGCGAAGCTGAGTCACGCATCCTCGGCTCGCGCCGCCGCCACGGCCTATTGCCAGGGAACACCGCTGCGCAACGAGATCGAGGCACGCGACGCCAGCCTGCTCCAGCTCGCCATCGACCGTGCCACCGAGGCGATCGCCAGCCGCCACGGCGAAGGCGTGGTGGCGGGCAAGATCCAGGCCCATGTGATCGTGGCGGCGGGATAGCGGTTGCCGCACAGTGCCGCAGGTGACAGCCCCTCACCGCGCCGGCCGCGCAGAATCGCCGCACCGCTTGGAGCCGTCATGACCGCACGCGCCACCTTCACCCGCATGGACGAAAGCAGCCGCGAAGACTGGGGTCTCATCGTGCCCGAGGCGATGAAGATGGCCCGCAGCCTGCCTGACCGCGTGCTCGAGCATCTGCGCCTGCTGGACGGCGACTTCGGCGGCTTCCCGGTCGACCGGCTGACGCACTGCCTGCAGACCGCCACGCTGGCCCATCGCGACGGGCGCGACGAGGAGTACGTTTGCTGCGCGCTGCTGCACGACATCGGCGACACGCTGGGCTCGTTCAACCACCCCGACATCGCCGCCGCCATCCTCAAGCCCTTCGTGACGGAAGAGAACCTGTGGATGGTGCAGCAGCACGGCATCTTCCAGGGCCACAACTTCTTCCACCACATCGGCCTGGACCGCGACATGCGCGAGCAGTTCCGCGGCCACCCGCATTTCGGGCGCACGGCCGAGTTCGTCGAGCGCTACGACAACCCGGCTTTCGACCCGCACGCCCAGGCGCTGCCGCTGGCGTTCTTCGAGCCCATGCTCAGAAGGCTGATGGCCCAGCCGCGCCAGTCGGTCTACAAGGCGGCGATGAAGGCTTAGGCCTTTTGGTTGGCTTTCACAGCCGCCTTGATCAAGGCTTTCAGCGCCGCCTTGTCGATCTTGTCGCCTTCCTTGAAGTCGATGGCGCGACGCACATTGCCTTCCAGGCTGGAGTTGAAGAGACCTTTGGGGTCGGCCAGCGAAGCGCCCTTGGGAAAGGTCATCTTCACGGCGCTCTTGTAGGCCTCGCCGGTGCAGACGATGCCGTCATGCGACCAGACCGGATTGCTCCATTTCCACTCCTCGACGATGTCGGGGTCAGCCTCGTGGATCAGCGCCCGCAGCGCGGCCAGCATCTCGCTGCGCCAGCCGCCCAGGCTCTCGATGCGTTCGTCGATCAATGCCGCGGCCGGCGGCGTGGATTTCGATGTGCTCATGGAGCGCAAGCTTAGCCAGCTTCTCTGAAGGTGATGCCGGCATGCTTCTCGTCGTAGAAGGCCATGCGGCCCTTCAGTGCAACGTGCTCGTCATAGGGCGCTTCATAGGACCAGATCGCGTCCTTGAGGCTGCGCCCGTTCTGGGTGACGCTGTAGTAGGTGGCATCGCCCTTGAAGGGGCAGTGGGTCTGGGTATCGCTGCGTTCCAGCTTGTCGACCTGGACGCTGTCGCGCGGGAAGTACAAGCGTGGCGGCGCGCCGGTCTCGTCGACACGGATGACGTCATCCGATTCGGCGACGACCTGGCCGTCGATGCTGGCCGTGACCCGGTGGGCGAGACGGGTTTCGGCAACCGTGTGTTCGGGATGGTCCCGATGCCCAGGGGATTTGCTCATGGCATTCCTTTCATGCGTCAACGGCGATGCCAGGGATGCGGCAATCGCCGTTCCTAGCGCCGCAACATCAGCAAGCCCAGCAGCAGGAAGATGGCGTACAGCGCCCTCTGGAACATCAGGGTCGGCAGGCGCTCGCGCAGGCGCGCGCCGAGCGCCATGCCGGCAAACGCCGCGCCCAACGCCACGCCGCTGGCCCAGGGGTCGGGCGGCGCTGCCGCATCCAGGCCGCCCAGCCGTGCAGCCAGGGCGAGGGAGGCCAGCATGAAACTGATGCCCAGAGCCTGGATCAAGGCGCCTCGCCGCAACTGCAAGGATTGCAGAAAAGGCACCATGGGCAGCACGAAGACGCCGGTGGCCGCGCTGACCGCACCGCCGAGCAAACCGGCCAGCGCACCTAGCCAGCCGGCATGCCGGCCCAGGTCCGGCAGCCGCGGCCGGCACAGACCAAACACGCCATAGGCCACCAGCACTGCGCCCAGCGCCAGCCGCGCGCCGCCATGGCCCATGCCGAGGCTGGGCACCGGGGCGAACAACGTGCCCAGCACCAGGCCGGTCCACAGCGGCCAGAGCCGCCGCCACAGCCCGGCCGCGTGCGGGCCCAGGCACTGGGCGACATTGGTCAGCAGCGCCGGCAGCAGCATCAGCGCGGCGGCCGGTGCCGCCGGCAGGTGCAGGCTCAACAGCGCCATCGCCAGCGTGGGCAGGCCCATGCCAGACACGCCCTTGACGAGGCCGGCGAGCAGAAAAGTCAATGCCACCCAGCCCAGCAGGCCGGCGGAAAGCCAGTCGATGTCATCCATGCCGGCATGGTCCGGGCGGCGGTGGCCTGCGTCCATCGCGCAATGCCGCGCCTATCCTCAGGCATTGCCGAAGGATGAGCCATGACCGCACGCAACCCCCACTACCGCATCGACCCCTTCGACCTGCGCCTGTTCGCTGCCGTGGCTGAAGGCCGCACCATCACGGCCGGTGCACGGGCCGTGCACCTGTCCCTGGCGGCCGCGAGCACACGGCTGCAGGCGCTGGAGCGGGTCGTGGGCGCCGTGCTGATGCAGCGCGCCAAGACCGGCGTCACGCTGACCGACGCCGGCCGCACGCTGCTGCGCCATGCGGGTCGGCTGCAGCGCGAGATGGAGGCCTTGCACGCCGGCATGGCAGCGCATGCCCACGGCGTGCGCAGCACGGTGCGGCTGCTGTGCAATACCGCGGCGATCAGCGAGCATCTGCCGCCGCTGCTCGGCCCCTTTCTCGCGGCCCACGCGGACATCGACGTGGAGCTGCGCGAACTGGACAGCCAGGACGTGCTGTTCGCCATGCGCCAGGAGCGCGCGGACCTCGGCATCGTGGCCGACTACGTCAATACCGAAGGATTGGCGACGCGCCCCTTTCGTCGGGACGAGCTCGTCGCCGTGCTGCCCGCCGCATGGGTGAAGGGCCGGGCACGGGCCATCGCCTTCACCGAGTTGCTGGCCCAACCTTTCGTCGGGCTGCCGGCAGAGGCGGGCCTGAGCCGCTTCCTGCTGGCCCGCGCGCTGCAGCATGGCCGTGGCCTGCACCACCGCGTGCAGGTGCAGGGCTTCGACGCCATGCTGCGCCTCGTCGCCGATGGCGTCGGTGTGGCTGTCGTGCCGGCGCTGACCGCGGCGCGGCTGGCTGGTCCACGTGTCCGTGTCCGCAGGCTGAGCGATGCCTGGGCCGTGCGCCAGTTACTGCTGTGCTTCGGCGAACTCACGCCCGGCGCCACCGCGCTGCTCGATGCCCTAGTCGTGCAATGAGGACAGGAACTGCTTGAGCTCCGGCGTCTGCGGCGCCCCGAAGAGCGCGGCCGGCGGGCCGATCTCGTGCACGCGGCCCTGGTGCATGAAGATGACGCGGTCCGCCACCTTGCGGGCGAAGCTCATCTCGTGCGTGACCATCAGCAGCGTCATGCCTTCGTCGGCCAGGGTCTCGACGACGCGCAGCACCTCGCCCACCAGCTCCGGGTCCAGCGCCGAGGTGATCTCGTCGCACAGCAAAACCGCCGGCTCCATCGCCAACGCGCGGGCGATGGCSACRCGCTGCTGCTGRCCGCCGGAGAGCTGGTCGGGCATGGCGTCGAACTTTTCGGCCAGGCCGACACGGCTGAGCAGCTTCGACGCCTGCTCGGCCGCCTCGTGCGCGCTGCGCTTCTTCACCAGCGTCGGCGCCAGCATCACGTTGCGGCCCACGCTCAGGTGCGGGAACAGGTTGAAACCCTGGAAGATCATGCCCACCTGCTGGCGCAGCGCGCGCATGGCCATCGCGCTCTCGTAGAGCAGCGGCTTGCCGTTGACGGTCAGCGAGCCGTCCTGGAACTGCTCCAGCCCGTTGATGCAGCGCAGCAACGTGCTCTTGCCGGAGCCGCTCTTGCCGATGATGGCAATGACCTCGCCGCGCAGGACGTCGAGGTCGATGCCCTTGAGCACCTCGTTGGCGCCATAGGACTTGCGCAGCGCTGTGATGCGCACGATGGGGGCGCCAGGCACGACGGGCGCGGCCTGCAGGTCTTCAAGTTGGGCGGCCATGGGCTTTGCCTTCCAGATGTTGTGCCAAGAGGCTGACGGGGAAGCACAGCGCGAAGTACAGCAGCGCCACGCAACCGAAGACGAGGAAGGGCTTGAAGCTGGCGTTGGCGATCATGCTGCCGGCCTTGGTCAGCTCGATGAAGCCGATGACCGACGCCAGCGCCGTGCCCTTGATGACCTGCACCAGGAAGCCCACCGTCGGCGCGATGGCCAGGCGACCGGCCTGCGGCAGGATGACGTGGCGCAGCTGCTCGCCGAAGCTCAGCGCCAGGCTGCGCGCCGCCTCCCACTGGCCGCGCGGCACGGCGTCCACGCAGCCGCGCCAGATCTCGACGAGGTAGGCGCTGGTGTAGAGCGTCAGCGCCAGTGCCGCGGCCATCCAGGCCGACACTTCCAGGCCCAGCAGGGCCAGGCCGAAGTAGGCGAGGAAAAGCTGCATCAGCAGCGGCGTGCCCTGGAACAGCTGGACGTACAGCGCGATGGCGCGCCGGGTGCGGGCGCCCATGCCGATGCGCAGCGTCAGCAGCAGRCCGCCCACCAGGCCGCCGCCGATGAAGGCGATGGCCGACAGGGCCACCGTCCAGCGCAGCGCCAGCAGCAGGTTGCGCACGATGTCCCACAGGGTGAACTCGATCATGCCGACCGCCTTCCGAAGATGAAGCGCGGGCCGGCCCAGCTCAGCAGCTTGCGCGCTGCGATGGCCAGGGCCAGATAGGCCAGCGTCGCGATGATGAAAGCCTCGAAGGCGCGGAAGTTGCGGCTCTGGATGAGGTTGGCCGCATAGCTCAGCTCCTCGGTGGAGATCTGCCCGCAGACGGCCGAGCCCAGCATGACGATGATGATCTGGCTCGTCAGCGCCGGCCACACGCGCTGCAGGGCCGGCGGCAGCACGACGCGCGTGAACACCTGCACGGGGCTGAGCGCCAGGCTCTGCGCCGCCTCCCACTGCCCACGCGGCGTGGCCTGGATACCGGCACGCAGGATCTCGGTGCCATAGGCGCCGAGGTTCAATGTCATCGCGATCAGCGAGGCGGCCTCAGGCGACAGCTTCACGCCCGCGGCCGGCAGGCCGAAGAAGATGAAGAAGAGCTGCACGATGAAGGGCGTGTTGCGCAGCAGCTCGACGTAGGCGCCCAGCAGCCGCCGCAGCCACACCGGGCCGCTGGCGCGCGACCAGGCGCCCAGCGTGGCGATGAGCAGGCCCAGCGGCGTCGCGATGAGGGTGAGCCCCAGCGTCCATGCCAGGCCCTTGAGCAGCAGCGGCCATTCGGCCAGCACCGCGAGGAAATCGAAGCTGATCATGGCTTCGCTCGCTTCGCGTCAGAGCGGCAGGTCGCCGGTGCCACGGCCCAGCCACTTCTTGGACAGCGCCTCCAGCTCACCGGCCGCCTTGGCCGCCGCGATGATGTCGTTGACCTTGGCCAGCAGCGCGTCCTCACCCTTGGCGACGCCGACGAAGCAAGGGCTGTCCTTGAGCAGCAGCTTGTATTCGGTGTTCAGCCCCGGGTTGCGCTGCATCAGATTGCCGGCCACGGCGGCGCTGGTGGCCAGCAGCTGGGTCTGGCCGGCGGCAAAGGCGGCGATGGTGGCGTTGTTGTCCTCGAAGCGCTTGTATTCCAGCGTGGCCGGCGCCACCTTGGCCAGCTCCTGGTCTTCCATCGCGCCACGCGTGACGGCCACGCTTTTCCCGCCCAGGTCGGCCCAGGTCTTGATGGGCAGGCTCTTGGCCGCGAACACGGCCTGGTAGAAGGGTGCGTAGGCGGCGCTGAAGTTGATGACCTTCTCGCGCTCGGGGTTCTTGCCCAGCGTCGAGATGACCAGGTCGGCCTTCTTGGTCTGCAGATAGGCAATGCGGTTGGCGCTGGTCACCGGCACCAGCTCCACCTTGACGCCCAGCTTGGCCGCGATGAGCTGGGCCACCGCGACGTCAAGGCCCTGCGGCGCCATGTCGGGGCCGACGAAGCCGTAGGGCGGGTAGTCCGTCGGGATGGCGATCTTGATCGCTTTGCTCTTCGTGATGGTGTCCAGCGCGGTCTGGGCCTGGGCAGCGGCGGCCAACAGGCTCAGGCCGGCGATCAGCGTCAGGCGGCGGGAAAGCGTCAAGGTCATAGCAGGGCTCCTAGGTAGGCGGGTTCGGCGGTGGAGGAAGTCGTGGAAGGCAGCGGCGCGAGGGCTTCGCGCAGCTGCTGCAGCGGGTCGTCGTCGGCGGGCAGGCGCAGCGCGGCCTGCACGCTGGACAGGTGCTCGGCCATCAGCGCCTCGGCGCGGGCGCTGTCGCCTGCGGCCAGGGCTTCGACGATGGCGACGTGGTCCTGGCAGGACAGCGCCGCGTCGTGGGAGGACTGGTAGCGCATCGCGATCAGCGTCGTGCGCGCCGTGACGTCGCGCAGCGTGTCGGCCAGCAGGCTGTTGCCCAGGCATTCGGCCAGGCAGACATGGAAGTCACCGAGCAGGAAGCTGCGCGTGCCGACGTCGTCGCCGCGCAGCGCCGCCTGTTCCTGCTGCAGATGCTGGTTGAGCCGCGCGATCGCGTCGGCGGGCAGTTGCGGTTGGCCGCGGATCAGGCCCAGTTCGATGACGCGGCGCGCTTCGAAGGCCTCGCGCACCTCGTCCGGCGTTGGCGCGATCAGATACCAGCCGCGCCGCGCGCTGACGGTGACGATGCCGCGCGCCGCCAACCGCGTCAACGCCTCGCGCACGATGGTGCGGCTGCAGTCGAACAGCATCGCCAGCTGTTGCTCACCCAGCCGCGCGCCAGGCGCGAGCTTCTGCGCAAGCACCGCTTCGATGATGCGCTGGCTGATGTCGGTGGCCGAGATGCCCATGGCGGGGGCTTTGCAGCTTCCATGCCAGCGCTCATCTGGCTTGTATGCAAGTCATGCGCACAAAACTGGGCCGGCTGGGCGCCCTGTCGCACCGGCGCGGTGCGGAACAGCCCCAATGCGGATCGGGTCGTTCCGCATCGGCTAGCTTCATTCCTTTTGGAAGGCTTGCCATGGACCTGCAACTGAAGAACCGCCTCGCCCTCGTGTCGGGCAGCACGGCCGGCATCGGCCATGCCATCGCACAGTCCCTGGCCGCCGAGGGCGCGCGCGTCATCGTCAATGGCCGCATGCAGCCCGCGGTCGACGCCGCCGTCACGTCGATCAATGCCACCACCGGCCAGGAGGTGCTCGGCTTTGCGGGCGACCTCAGCCAGCCTGACGTCGCCGAGGCGTTGGTGCGCGCGCACCCCGGCATCGAGATCCTGGTCAACAACCTGGGCATCTTCGAAGCCAAGCCTTTCGAGGACATCCCCGACGCCGATTGGCAGCGCTTCTTCGACGTCAACGTGCTCAGCGGCGTGCGCCTGGCGCGGCTGGTGCTGCCGGCGATGAAGGCGGCCAACTGGGGCCRCATCATCTTCATCTCCAGCGAAAGCGCCGTGCAGATCCCGGCGGAGATGATTCACTACGGCATGACCAAGACGGCCCAGCTCGCCGTCTCGCGTGGCCTGGCCGAGTCCCTTGCCGGCACCGGCATCACCGTCAACAGCGTGCTGCCCGGCCCGACGCGCTCGCGCGGCGTCAATGAATTCGTCGAGCAAGTCTCCCAGGGCAAATCCTTTGCCGAGTTCGAGACCGAGTTCTTCGAGAAGGTCAGGCCGACCTCGCTGATCAAGCGTTTCGGGACGCCCGAGGAGGTGGCGTCCCTGGTGGCCTATGTCGCCAGCCCCTTGGCCTCGGCCACGACGGGGGCGGCGCTGCGGGTGGATGGGGGGACGACGAAGAGTGCGTTTTAGGGAGGCCAGTCCGGCGCTATAGGCTGCTTCAAGCTGGAAGGGGATATGGGACATGCAGGAAACGGAAGCGCATTGAGCGCGGCGCCGAAACCCAACGCCTGAAACGAGCGTGCATGTAGAGCTGCCATCTCGCACCTACTTCGCCTCACGTGGGGCCGCCTGCAACAGCTCCATCAGCTCCTTCTTCCAAAACTTTGCCTGGAAGACCGTGCCGTGGCCCGCAGTCTGGTCGGACGCGGGTATCAGCAGGGCACGGCCGTTCTTCACGCGCTTGATGTCGCGCTCCATCACGCCCAGTTCGGGTGGATTGCGCTCGTCATCGGCTGAATTGATGGCCAACAACGTGGCCGTGATGCGCTCAAGCCCGGCGGCCGGGTTGTAGTCACGTGACGACTCCCATTGGTAGAGCACGTCGTTGGCGTCGGCACTGTAGGCGGCGGCCAGGCGGCTATTGACGAGCTCATCCGCCTTGGCCCGCACCGGTGCGATCTTGTTGAGTGCCTGGTTGCCGCCACTGGTAGCCAGGCCATAGAAAACCGAGGCGAACTGCGCGCTGCGTGGTTGTTTGGTGTAGCCGCCGTTGAGCCAATCGGGGTCGTTGCGGATGGAGTCGATGATGAGGCGCCTGAGCATCCAGTTGCGGCCGGACATCTCCACCGGCAACGAGGCCATGGGTACTGCGGCGTCCATCATGTCGGGGTACTTCTGGGCCAGGAGCCACGTCTCCATACCGCCCATCGAGAACCCCAGCACCAGCCGCAGGCGGCGTATGCCCAAATGCTCGGTCAGCAACCGATGCTGGGCCTCGACCAGATCGTCGTAGTTGTACTTGGGGAAAGCCATCCGAAGCCCATCGGACGRCTTGCTCGATTTGCCGTGCCCGATGGCGTCGGGCAGCACGATGAAGTAGCGGCTGGCATCCAGCGGCTGACCCGCACCGAACAGCTCACCGGCAAAGGCGGCAGCCAGCATGCTGGTGCCCGACTGCGTGGTGCCATGCAGCACCAGGACCGGCTCGCCCGTCGGCGCGCCGACGGTCGTGTAGTGAATGCGAAGCTCGGAAAGCACCTCGCCCGTATGGAAGCGAAAGTCCCGCACCACCCAGTCGCCCTCCTTGACTGCGGGAGCGTCCGCGGCGTCGGCGGACAGAACGGTGAACGCGGTCAGGGCGAGCGTGGCAACACTGATCACCCACTTCAAGCCGACATCGGGAATCATGTTGGGCTCCTCTTGGCAAGCGGCACTTGCACCTTGGATTGGGCCCGACTGCGTCCCGGCCAAGGATGCCTCAGCCCTTACTTTGGCCTGCCAGTGGAGCGTGTCTGAAGCGGCAACACGAGCTGGAAAACCCTCCTTGCCGGGCAACCGTGGCGAGGYGCTATCTCAATCGACTCGCATGAAGTCTTCAGCGGCGACCCGTCGCACGAAGTGCGCGGCTTTCGAGATCGTCACGTCTCGCCCGTCGCCGAACTGCCGCGCCGAAATCCCGGGATTGGCGTGCCGGTCGAATGCCCGCCATAGGCGGCGGATTCAACCGGTCAACGCAACACATTCGCTGAGTCTCTCAGCGGGCGTTTGGAAGCCGAGCGTTTTGCGCGGCCTCTCGTTCAATTGTCTGGCGATCGAGTTGAGCTGCAGTTGGGTTAGCCAGAGATGTCGATGCCCTTTGGCAGGTATTCTTTCCATCAACACCCCTGCTGCGCACAAAGACACTTGAGCCCCATGCTCGACTACCAGCTCGTTTGCGAAGTTCGCTACGAACTTGACCCCCATCGACTGGACGAGTTCGYGGACTACGCCCGCACCTGGGTCCGCCTCATCCGCCGCCATGGCGGCGTCCACCACGGCTTCTTCATGCCACGCGAGGCGCCGGCTGGGTCAGCCATGAGCTTCGCCAGCCTGGGTGCCACCGGCCCCGCTAACGAAGCCGTCGCCCTGTTCGCCTTCCCTGACGACGACGCCTACCGCCGCTACCGTGAAAGCGTGGCGGCCGACCCTGAAGGGATAGAAGCCAATACGCGGTTCGCGGACCCGCCCTTCAAGAGCTATCGACGATGCTTCCTTGAGCCGGCGAGCGAGTAGGTCTCCCAATCGAAAATGGCCGGGCAGGTCTCAAACCTTGAATCGAGAGAAGAGTCGGCTTCAAGGACCTGCGTGGACACGGCGCAAGCGCCACAGCGCGACACCGAATACGACCAGGCCCACTGCCAGGGCTGGCACCAGGGTCACAACGAGGTTGCCGTCCGGCGTGGCCCACGACACAGCACCCGCGGTGACCAGGGCCGCGACAGTCCCGAGCACGATGGCCGGCGATCTGGCTTTCCGACGCTCGCCCTGATTTGCGCTGTTCATGGCTGAGCGAGCGCCTTGGCCAGAATCGGCAGGCTGACGTCCATCCGATAGTCGACCGCCGTATGGTCGTCGCTGAATTCCTCATACACATGCGGCACGTCCATGGCGAGAAGCCGCTTGTGCATTCGCCTGGCGCCATAGACCAGGTTGTATTGGTCGACATCGCCGCAGTCGATGTACAGGGCCTTGAGCGCGACCAGTCCGCGCCCATGCTCTTCGACAAGGCTCAACGGGTCCCAGGCCATCCAGTTCGCCCAGCGCTCGGGAATCAGCTCGCAGGTATCCAGCGTCACCGGCAGGCGAACGCCATAGGGAACTGAAGGATCCGGGTCGAAGCTCGCCGCCTGAGCCAGCATCATGAGGATGTGCACGTCGCTGTCCTTGACCTTCTTGGCCTGCCAGAAGGCGTCGACCCACGTGCCGATCTCGGGTTTCTTGGCGAGCGCCCGAAGCACCGGCACGAATTCGTGCCGATAGAGAAGCTCGAATCCCATGTCGCCGGAATGCACGGCTGCCGCACTCCAGAAGTCCGGATGCAGCAGCGCATGGACCATCGCGCCGTAGCCGCCGCTCGACTTGCCGAAGATGCCGCGCCGGCCCAGGCCGCCGCAGCCAAAGCTGGCCTCGACGAAGGGCACCGCCTCTGCCCGCAGGAAATCGTCCCAGCGCCCTACCGCCGCCGAGTTCACATATTGATTGCCGCCGAGCCGGGTAAAGCAGTCCGGGAAGGCCACGACGACCGGCGGCATGGCGCCGGTCGCAATCAAGCGGTCGAGCCGCTCGGGCACGTTCTCGCCAAAGTTCTTCCAGTTGGTGTGCGCCGGCCCGCCCGCGGTGAAGCCCACGATATCGACCAGCAGCGGCAGGCCGCGGCCGTCATGCCCCGCCGGAACGTAGACGTCGATGGCGCGCAGCGTGGGGTCGCCGAGCAGATTGCCAGCAAGCACCTGGCTGTCAATTGCCAGGCGATGAATCGCACCGGCGGCCGTGTTCGAGGTTGTGCGCATCCTGATCTTCCTAGCCAAAGCCGAATTGTTCGCTCGCTGCTGACGTTAGCTGCTCGCCGCCCGAGGATAGTCGCGCGTCTGCAGTCGGCCCACCCCAAAGCCGACACCGGTCAGTGACCGCAGCGCGGCATCAATCCGTGTTCTTCGCCAGGCGAGCTGCGAGCTTCATGAGCGTGGGCACACGCTTCCTGCCGTGCATGGCGCGCAATCGCGCCTTGGCCGCGCCAATGTCGATGCCCGCGCACGTCACCAACAGCGGCGGCGTTTCCTCTTCTCGCATGACCTCGAACTGCGCCGAAAGGCCCGGCAAGCGCCGCTTCGAAATACCCACGATGGGCACCTTGCCACCCAGCGCGTGATACAGGTGCTGGCCAAGGCCCGGCGTTTCGTCAGCATCCAGATGGACAAAGCCGTCAACCAGGATGAGCTCCGGTTCCAGGCTGTGCTCGCGCAGCAGTTGCATCACACAGGGCAGCTCTCGCAGGTCGAGTTCTCCTCGCACGGCCTTCTCGACATGGGTGATGTGCGAGATGTAAGTCTGCGTCGCTTCCGCGGCATCCCAGGCGTCGAAGGCCGCAGCGGCAGCATTCGCCTGCGCGCCATCGAAATGAACAGCCACTACGAGTTTCATGCAGGAGTATGAGCCGCTCTGGGAGTGCCGCCGGCTGAAGCCTCCTGCGTTCGCCCTACGATGCACGGCGTCAGCGTGGCGACGCTGGTAAACGCACGGCCGCAGCCGTCCCTGTGAGGGGTGCAGGCTTCGAAACCAGCCGCTGACACCTTGCCTTCTTTTATCCCATGCCGCTTCTTCTCATCATCGACATGCAGGTCGGCATGACCTGGCCCCATTCCGGCGTGCGCAACAACCCGCAGGCCGAGGTGCAGATCGCCCGCCTGCTGGACGCCTGGCGCCGCGCCGGCGCACCCATCGTGCACGTTCGCCACATCTCCCGCACACCCGGATCGCCGTTCTGGCCGGGCCAGCCCGGCGCGGAGTTCCAGCCTGCCCTGGCGCCGCGCGACGACGAGCACGTCGTCGAGAAGAACGTGCCCGATGCCTTCACCCACAGTGGCCTGGAGCGCTGGCTGCATGCGCGCGGCCACCGCTCGCTGGTCATCGTCGGCGTCAGCACCAACAACTCGGTCGAGGCCACCGCACGCAGCGCCGGCAACCTGGGTTTTCAGACCCATGTGGTGGCCGACGCCTGCTTTGCCTTCGACCTGACCGACCTGCGCGGCGTGCGCCATGCGGCCGAGGAGGTGCACCAGATGGCGCTGGCCAATCTGCAAAGCGATTACGCCACCGTCATCGACACCGAGGCGGCCGCCGCGCTGCTGGCCCGCTGAACCATGCGCCTACTGCTTGTCGAAGACGACCTCATGATCGGCGAGAGCCTGCGCGAGGCTTTGCGCCGCCAGGGCTTCGCAGCTGATTGGGTGCGAGATGGCCAGGCCGCCGATGCGGTCTTGTCCAGCGGCGAACGCTTTGACGCCGTGCTGCTGGACCTGGGCCTGCCCAAGCGAGGCGGCATCGACGTGCTGCGCTCGATGCGGGCGCGCGAGGACGCGACGCCGGTCATCGTGCTGACCGCCCGCGACACGGTGACCGACAAGGTGGCCGGCCTGGACGCCGGTGCCGACGACTACCTCGTCAAACCCTTCGAGCTGGACGAACTGCTCGCCCGATTGCGCGCCGTCACGCGTCGCCATGGCGGCCGCACCGACACGGGCTTGCAGGTCGCCGATCTGCGCCTGGACCCCGCCACCCGCGAGGTCACGCGCGCCGGCAAACCCATCCTGCTGTCGGCGCGCGAGTTCGCGCTGCTGGAAGCGCTGCTGGAGCGGCCCGGCGCCATCGTGTCCCGCGCCCAGCTCGAAGACCGCCTCTACGGCTGGGGCGAGGAGCTGGAGAGCAATGCCATCAGCGTCTACATGCACCAGCTGCGCAAGAAGCTGGGTGCCGACCTGCTGCACACGGTGCGCGGCCTTGGTTATTACGCCGGCCCCGAGAAAGGTGGCGCGCCATGAAGTGGCTGGGCACGCTGCGCAGCCGCCTGTTCGCGCTGCTCGCCATCCTGGGCGCCGTGACCGCGCTAGCCGTCAGCAGCGCCACCTATGTCAGCGTGCGCGCCGAAGCCGACGAACTGTTCGACTACCAATTGCGCCAGACGGCGTTGTCGCTGCGCGACCAAGGCCGCATTGCCGGCGACGAGGCCGCGGCCCTGGCCGACCCCAGCCTGGACTACCTCGTGCAGATCTGGTCCATTCAGGGGCTGGAGATCTATTCCAGCCGGCCGCAGGGCATGACCGAGGCCCTGCCACCGCGCGCGGTGCTGGGCTTCTCCAACCTGCACCTGGGCGGCCAGGACTGGCGCGTGTTCAGCGCGGCCACGCCGCAGCGCGTGGTGCAGGTCGCCCAGCCGCTGGCCGTGCGCCAGAAGCTCGCCGCACTGGCGGCCCTGCGCAGTGTCGTACCGCTGGCCGTGGCCCTGCCGCTGGTGGCGGCGGCCGTCTGGTGGCTGCTCGGCGTGTCACTCGCGCCACTGGCGCGCGTCACCCGCGCAGCCCAGGCCGGTGGTGCCAACGCGCTGGACCCGCTGCCCACCGCCGACCTGCCCGGCGAGGTGGCGCCGCTGGTCGACGCCTTCAACGACCTGCTCGGGCGGCTCTCGTCCGCCTTCGACGCCCAGCGCAGCTTTGTCGCTGACGCCGCCCATGAGCTGCGCTCGCCGCTGACCGCGCTGAAGCTGCAGCTCGGCTTGCTACGCGATGCGGCGCCGGGCGAGGAGCAGGACGCTGCAATAGCCCGCCTGCGCGGCGGCATCGACCGCGCGGTCCATCTCGTCGAGCAGCTGCTGGCCCTGGCCCGCGCCGAGCCCGGTGCCGCGGCGGCCGAGTTGCCGCTGGACCTCGCCGACCTGGCCCGCCAGGCCGTGGCCGATGTGCAGCCGCTGGCCGACAAGGCCGACGTGACGCTGGCCCTGACCGCCCCCGACCCGCTGCCGCTGACCGGCGACCCCCAGGCCCTGCGCGGCGCCCTGCGCAACCTCATCGACAACGCCGTGAAGTACGGCGCCCGAACGGTGCAGGTGAGCGCGCTGCGCGGCTCGCGTGGCGCACCGCTGCTGCGTGTGGACGACGACGGCCCCGGCATCCCGGCCGACCAGCGCGAGCGCGTCTTCGATCGCTTCCAGCGCGGCGAAGGCGCGACGGTTGAAGGCAGCGGGCTGGGTTTGGCAATCGTGCAGGCGGCGGCGCGGCAGCAGGGCGCCAGCATCAGCCTGGACGCATCACCACTCGGCGGGCTGCGTGCGGAGCTGGCCTGGCCGGCCACGTCATGACAACAGCCTGCCGCTGAGCGCCAGCCACACGGTGCGCACCGTGAGGACCGCGAGCGCCATGCTCAGCAGGCCCAGCAGCACGATGGCGATGACCCAGAGCGGCGCGCTGTCGCGGAACTGCGCGTACTTCAACGCTGCGTTGACCAGCGCGGCCAACGGGAAGCCGATCACCCACCAGCCCAACGAGAAGCTGGCGCCGCGGCGGAACACCTTGGGCACGATGACAACGAACATGAACAGCGCGAAGTAGAAGAGCAGCGCGGCGAAACGGTCGACGCCGCCCACGAGGTTGACGTACGCCAGAAAGCCCACGGCAAAAGGCGCCATCAGGATCATCAGCGACGGCGTCATGGCGGGCGCCAGCGGGTCGCGGTGCACGAGGCGGCTGAAGATCAGCAGGTAGAGCAGCACCGCCAGCACGGCGCCCACGGCACCGGCCATCAGGTTGACCTCCGGCGCCCAGGCCATGGGCATGTGGCTGCCGGTCAGGGGGATGTCCAGCGTGGCCACGCCCGGCATCAGCGAGGCCGGCAGCGCGTGAGACGCGTCCGCGCTGCCCTTGAGCAGGCGGGAGGTCGACACCCCTGCGAGGGCGAGCGTTGCCAGCACTCCGACCGTCCAGATAACGCTGGCCGCAGGCGTGCTGTACGGCTCGACAACCGCCGCCACCAGCAGCACCGCGATGACGACGGTGCCGAAGAAGTTGCCGGACACGGGGTGATGGAACTCCGCGTGCACGGCTTGGCGGTGCCAGGCCAGCTTGGCCAGATAGCCCAGCGACAACAACACGAACACGCCCACGGCAAAGGCCGCTATGGCCTCACCCACCCACGCCGGCACGCCCAGGCTGATGTGCGCCAGCCGCCATGCAAGTGCCAGCCCCGACAGGCCCATGACCGAACCGAACAGGCTGACGGGCAGGTCGCGCACGGAGCTTGCCGGGCGCGTTTCAAAAGTGGGTGAGGCTGGGCCGATGGGTTGGGTTTGCATGATGAGGCTTCTGGCGCAATTTGCCGGTGTCGACATTTTCTGCCAGACTCGTTTGGCCGTCTTCGCCAACGTGCGACGTTCTCTGCCAGTCATCGGACCTTCTCTGCCATCCCCGCCATGCGCGTCGCCATCCTTGCCTTCCCCCGCTTCCAGCTGMTCGACGTCGCCGGGCCTGCCGACGTCTTCGTCGAAGCCTCGCGCCAGCTCAAGGACCCCAGGGCCTACCAGGTACAGCTGATCTCCAGCGAGGCCGGCCTCCTCACCAGCAGCAGCGGCCTGCGCCTGGCCGTGGATGCGACGGTGGCGACGCATCGCGGGCGCATCGACACCCTGCTCGTGGCTGGCAGCCCCACCATCGAAGACATGGCGAGCGACGGGCCATTGCAGGACTGGCTGCGGCGCCAGTCGCGCACGGTGCGGCGCTACGGCTCAGTCTGCACCGGCGCCTTCGTGCTGGCGGCCACGGGTCTGCTCGACGGCAAGCGCGTCGCGACCCACTGGAACGCCGCGGCACGCCTGGCGGCCGCCTACCCCGAGGCCTGCGTCGAGGCGGACGCCATCTACGTGAAGGACGGCAAGCTGTTCACGTCCGCCGGCGTGACCGCGGGCATGGACCTCGCGCTCGCGATGGTGGAGGAAGACCACGGCCGCGACCTCGCGCTGCGCGTGGTGCGCGAGCTGGTGATGTTCCTCAAGCGGCCCGGCGGCCAGAGCCAGTTCAGCGCCCACCTGGCCGCGCAGACGTCCGAGCGATCCAGCGTGCGCGACGTGCAGGACTATGTGCTGGCCCACCTGAAGGCCGACCTTTCAGTGCCCGCGCTGGCCGCGCGCGCCGGCATGAGCGAGCGCAGCTTTGCACGCACCTTCCGCAGCGAGGCCGGCACCACACCCGCGGCCTTTGTCGACCATGCCCGCATCGACGCCGCCCGCCGCCTGGCCGAGGAGTCGGACCTGCCGGCCAAGCGGCTGGCGGATGCGGTGGGGTATGCGAATGCGGACGGCTTCAGGCGGGCGTTTGCGCGGCGGTTGGGGGTCAGCCTGGCGGAGTACCGCAGGCGGTTTGCGAAGTCCTGACCGACGCCAAGGGCGTGCGGCTCAGGACTAAGGAGCTGGCGCCCGCTTTGCAGCGAGTGCCGTCATCCGCGGCAGGTCGCCGGGTTCACGGTCTTGGACAGGAAGCAGTCGTCGAGTCACCTGTCGACATGGCAGCAACGACTGCTTTCGAGCGGCGAGGGTGCGCCACACGCACCTCACCCCGACATCTCTGCAGCGGAAGCTGCAAGCAACCGTCCGATCGCTCAAGCGTCATCTGGGTATCCCTGAAAGAGCCTTCCTGCCGAAGGCATCAGGGCAGTTCCCGCAAGGACTCCCAGGACTGTTTCAAGTGGTCAATGAACCACCTGCCCGCGGGCCCGGGCGGTTCGGAAGCCGGGTGATACGCGGACATGGTCAACATGAAGCCCGTCCGCGGCATGTCGTCCACATCGAGGACAACCAGGGTGCCGTCAGCGATGTCCTTCTCGACCATGTGCAGTGGCATGCCGCCCCAGCCGACGCAGTCCTTCAGGAAGGCGTACTTGGTCGACAGATCGGCTAGGCGCCAGGTCGACGGCGACACCACGCCGTAGTCGCGTCCTGCCATCAGGTCTGATCGGTCGGTGAGCACCAGCTGGACGTGCTTCGCCAGCTCGCTCCGGGGAATCCGATCTGCCCATGCCGCGAGCGGATGGTTCGCCGCGGCGACCGATACCAGGGGCAATTCGCCCAAGCGCTCGCTCACCAGCGACGGGAACGTCACTGCAGGCAAGGTCGAGAGAATGCCCAAACTGCACCGCCCATCCAGCACGGGCTGGTAAGCCGCTCCCAGGCCCTCCACGAACAGGCGCAACGGCGTAAGAGGGAATTGGCTCGCAAATGCCTTTGCGGCAGCGCTGACGAGCGCAGTGGGGAAGAACACGTCAACCACCACCGAGAGCTCGGTCTCCTGGCCTGCCGCCATCAGCTTGGCTCGGGCCTTCAGCGTGTCCACACCAGACACGATGTTGCGGGCGTCGGCCAGCAGAAGCACACCCTCCGCGGTGAGCTTCGGAAACCGGCCTGAGCGGTCGAAGAGCACCACGCCGATTTGCTGCTCCAACCCGCTGACCCAGCCGCTCACCGCTGACTGCACGCGGTTGAGCTTGCGTGCGGCGGCGGAAAAGCTGCCCTCGTCCACCGCGGCGATGAACGTCCTGAGCTGGTCCAAGGAAACGCCGTCGAGCAATTGAGACTCCTTCCATCTCTTAAACAGATGGATCGAATCTCAATATACCGGCTTCTCAGAATGGAAGCCGGTCCCCATCATTCGTTCCCATGCAGCCATCGCTGCAAAGGATAGGAGGCAGCAGGGACCCATCTCTGTTTTAGCCCCAGTTTCTGCAAGCCACCCTCAAAGGACCCGTCCCATGCGCAAGACCCTCATCGCGGCCGCACTGGCCGCCGCCACCGCACTCGTCGGCACTGCTCACGCGGAAGTCGCAACCTACAGCATCGACCCCACGCACACCTTCGTGACCTTTGAGGTCACCCACTTCGGCACTTCGACCAACCGCGGTCGGTTCGACAAGAAGGAAGGCACTGTTCAACTCGACAAGGCGGCCAAGACCGGCAAGGTCGAACTGACGCTCGAGACCGGCTCCATCAGCACCGGCACGGCCGCGTTCGACCAGCACCTGCAGAGCGACAACTTCCTCAACGCCGCCGCGTTCCCGACGGCCAAGTTCGCCGCCAGCACGTTCAGCTTCAACGGCGACAAGGTCAGCGAAGTGGCGGGGCAACTCACGCTGCTGGGCAAGACCCTCCCCGTCGTGCTGAAGGCCTCCAACTTCAACTGCTACACGAACCCCATCCTCAAGCGCGAGGTGTGCGGCGGCGACTTCGAGACCACGATTCAGCGCAGCCAATGGGGCATCGGCTGGGGCATCAACTATGGCATCCCCGACACCGTGAAGCTCGCCGTGCAGGTCGAAGCCGTCAAGCAGTAAGCCCGCTGCGAACCGCCCCCACCCACTTCGAGACCCAACATGCAACTCCTTCATCTTGACTCCAGCGCCCTCGGCGTCGCGTCCGTCAGCCGCCAGCTGACTGCTGAAATCGTCGCCCGCCAAAAGGCGCTTCACCTGGACATCCGGGTGACCTATCGGGACCTTGCAGCCGACCCCGCCTTGCACCTCACCGGCRCTCATATGGCCGCGCGCATGGGGGCTACCAGCGACGACGCCACCATCAACGCCGACCTGGTCAAGGGCAACGCCTACATGGACGAACTGCTCGCCGCAGACGTCCTCGTCATCGGCGCACCCATGTACAACCTGTCGATTCCGACGCCGCTCAAGGCCTGGATCGACCGCGTCGCCGTGGCCGGCAAGACCTTCCAGTACACGGCCACGGGGCCAGAAGGGCTGCTCAAGCGCAAGAAGGCCTTCATCGCGTCGGCGCGGGGCGGCGTGTACTCAGCCGGCAGCCCAGCTGCTGCGCTTGAGCACCAGGAAAGCTACCTCATTGGCCTGCTGGCCTTCCTCGGTGTGACCGACGTGAAGGTCGTGCGCGCCGAAGGCATCGCGTTCGGGCCGCAAGCCAAGGACGCTGCCATCGCGAAGGCCCTGCAAGACATTGAGGCGATTGCAGCCTGATGGGCTCACACCCCGCCGCTCTCAAACCCCCATCGAAAGAATCATCATGACCTCGTATTCCATCATCGGCTCCGGCAACGTCGGCACGGCCCTGGCTCGCCACTTCGCCCGCAGCGGCATCTCCGTTCAGATCGCCAACACGCGCGGCCCTGAGTCCATCGCACCCCTTGCCGCTGAACTTGGCGACAAGGTGGTTCCCGTCGCGTTGCAGGACGCTCTTGCGGCCGACGTCGTCATCCTGGCTGTTCCGTTCCGTGCTCACGCAGCGGTCGGCGGAGCCCTCTCGAACTGGTCTGGCAAGGTCGTTGTAGACGCGATGAACACCTACGGCATCTCGCCGGAAGAGTTGAAGGGGCAGGCTTCCACGGACGTGGTGGCTGCCGCTTTCCCAGGCGCGAAGGTGGTCAAGACGCTGAACCAGCTGCCGGCCAAGCTGCTCGCGCAAGACCCTGCGGTCAACGGTGGTCGGCGTGTCATGTTCGTGTCGAGCAACGACGCCGGCGCTGAGGCGGCGATGGCCAAGCTGGTCGCGGACCTGGGCTTCGCGCCGGTCCCTCTGGGCAAGGCGAACGAGGGCGGGCTGCTGATCGGTATGGGCGGGCCGCTGATCCTGCAGAACCTCATCAAGCTGAGCTGACTGCCGCCCACGAGTGGCTCACCCACTGCTCTCTTCGGATTGTTCATGCCCCGTTCCATCATCAGCGTCGCCCGGCTCGGCACCCCCTGGGAAACCATCGACCCGTTTCTCGTCTGCGCCTATCACCTCGACCACTATCCACCTGGGAACGCCGACTTGGGAC
>NZ_JBFULE010000005.1:0-36220 GCF_056400485.1 Roseateles sp. P5_B10 | reverse complement strand
GTTTGAAGGTGGCTGCCTGCTGCGCATTGCGCCGACCGGCGAAGTTGTGCAGCGTGTCGAGTTGCCGGTGACCTGCCCGACCATGCCCACCTTCGGCGGCGCTGACTTGCGCACCCTCTTCATCACGACGGCGCGCGAGAAGCGCCCCGCCGACGAACTGGAACGCGAGCCGCTCGCTGGCGCCGTGCTGCAACTGCGCGTCGACGTGCCGGGCTTGCCCGCGACCCTGACAAGCGCCTGAATCCTGTGTCGGCCTGGGGGCGTATTTACCCCGGTGTAACTCGTCACATATAATGGCTGGCTTTGTTGGGTGGCGCCCGTGCGYCATCCCGGTGCAATCAGCTCCTGGTAGTTTTGGGGGTTGAGCCGCCCACCCCAGGACCCTGGCGCCATGACCGAGAACGGCCCCCGAAAGACCTGGCCCCCCGCCGTTTCGACGGCCGGCGGCTGGGACGACGACAAAGAGGAGCTGCCCGTCAAGGCCCTGAGCCCTGAGCAGGCGGCAGCGCTGAAGTCGGCGTTGCCGATGTTGTCGCCCTGGCGTGTGCTGGGGATGCAGCTGGTGGCAGGCTTGCTGTGCGTGGCCGTGATCCGGCTGTGGACGGCGTCCGGCGTGGCCATGGTTTCGGCGCTCTATGGCGTCGCGGCGGTGGTGCTGCCAAACATGCTGCTGGCGCGGGGCATGACAAAGCGCGTGGATTCAGCGGTCGGTGCGGCTGCCGGGTTCATGGGTTGGGAATTTTTGAAAATCGGTGCATCGATCGCGATGCTGGTGCTGGCGCCAAAGGTGGTGCCGGGCCTGAGCTGGCCAGCCCTGCTGGTCACCCTCGCGGTGTGCATCAAAGTGAACTGGCTGGCGCTCGCGTGGCGTGGCCGCAGATTGACCTGACGAGGCAGAACGAAACATGGCAGCAGAAGGCCACGAAACAGCAGCCCCGAGCGCTGGTGAATACATCATTCACCACTTGAACCACGCGCAGAGTGGCAAGCAGCAAGGCATCGTCGACTTCTCCGTCGTCAACCTCGACTCCATCTTCTTCAGCGTGCTGCTGGGTCTGGTGGGCAGCTTCTTGCTGTGGCGCGCCGCGAAGGCTGCTACTTCGGGCGTCCCGGGCCGTTTTCAAGCCGCCGTCGAAATCCTCGTCGAGATCGTTGCCGATCAGGCCAAGGGCATCGTCCACAACGCCAACAGCCGCAAGCTCGTCGCGCCGCTGGCCCTGACCGTGTTCGTCTGGATCTTCCTGATGAATGCGATGGACTTGTTCCCGGTGGATCTGTTCCCCTGGATCTGGCAGAACCTCACCGGTGACCACCACGCTTACCTGCGCGTCGTGCCGACTGCGGACCTGTCCATGACCATGGGCCTGTCCCTTGGCGTGCTGATCACCTGCCTCATCTACAACGTCAAGATGAAGGGCGCCGGCGGCTGGGCTCACGAGCTCGTTGCGGCACCGTTCGGCGACAAGGTCTATCTGTACCCAGTCAACCTGGCCATGCAGCTGATCGAGTTCGTCGCCAAGACGGTCTCCCACGGCATGCGACTGTTCGGCAACATGTATGCCGGCGAACTGATCTTCATGCTGATCGCCCTGATGGGCGGCGCCTGGAGCCTGTCGGCCACCGGCATCGGCCTGGCCATCGGCCACATCATCGCGGGCTCGGTGTGGGCGATCTTCCACATCCTGATCATCACGTTGCAGGCCTTCGTGTTCATGATGCTGACGCTGGTCTACATCGGCCAGGCCCACGACGCGCACTGATCCCGCAGCAGCCGTCCCCCAGTTTTTCCAAGCAGTTTTCCCTCAACCCTTTCTCTCTTTTTTCCCCTCAAGGAGTCATCGTGGAAGTCATTAGCTTTGTTGCCCTCGCCGCTGGTCTGATCATTGGTCTGGGCGCCTTCGGTGCTTGTATCGGCATCGGCATCATGGGCAGCAAGTACCTTGAGTCCGCCGCTCGTCAGCCTGAGCTGATGAACGAACTGCAGACCAAGATGTTCCTGCTGGCCGGCCTGATCGACGCGGCCTTCATCATCGGCACGGGTATCGCCCTGTGGTTCGCCACCGCCAACCCGTTCCTGGGCCAGATCGCTACTGCGCTGGCTGCTGGCGCCAAGTAATTCGATGCTGTCGACCCGCCGTGGCCAAGGTTGCCCCGGAGGTTTCCGCACTCGAAACTTTGTGAGGCACCAAGGTGTTTATTAACGCATCGCTCATCGTTCAGATGATCGTGTTCCTGATCCTGGTCGGGTTCACGATGAAGTATGTGTGGCCGCCGATCATCAAGGCGCTCGACGAGCGTGCCGCGAAGATCGCCGCTGGCCTGTCCGCTGCCGACAAGGCCAAGGCCGAACTGGCCGGCGCCGAAGCGCAGATCGCCAAGGAACTGGCTCAGACCAAGGCTGAATCCGGCAAGCTGATCTCGGATGCCGAGAAGCGCGCCGCCGCCATCGTCGACGCTGCCAAGGGCCGCGCCGAAGAAGAAGGCGCCAAGATCCTGGCCGCCGCCAAGGCCGACGCCGAGCAGCAGGTTTCCCGCGCTCGCGAAGTCCTGCGCGAGCAAGTCGCTGCACTGGCCGTCAAGGGCGCCGAGCAGATCCTGCAGAAGGAAGTCAACGCCGGCGTTCACGCCGAGCTGCTGGCTCGCCTGAAGACGGAGCTGTAAATGGCCGAGATCGCCACCATCGCCCGCCCCTACGCGGAAGCCCTGTTCCAGGTTGCCAAGTCGCAAGACCTGGGCGCCTGGGGCAAGCAGCTCGACGCGCTGGCCCAGGTGGCGCAGGACGCCGATCTGCGCCAGTTCGCCGATCACCCCAAGGCCCAGGCTGAGCAAGTCGTTGCGGTCATCGCCGCCGCGGCCAAGCAAGACCTCGCCGCCGGTGTGCAGAACTTCCTGCGCGCCATCGTCGAGAACGGCCGCCTGGCTGCGCTGCCCGAGATCGTGGCCCAGTACCACGTGCTGGCCAACGCCGCTTCGGGCGTGTCCGACGCGCAGATCTTCAGCGCCTACGAGATCAGCGACGCTCAGCTCGCCGACCTCAAGGCGTCGCTGGAGAAGCGCTTCGGCCGCAAGCTCGAAGCCCATGTGCAGCTGGAGCCCGGCCTGATCGGCGGCGTTCGCGTCGTCGTGGGTGACGAGGTGCTGGACACCTCCGTCAAAGCCCGCCTTGAGCGCATGAAAGTTGCGCTGACTGCCTGATCCGCAGCTGGACACCCGCAAGACATTCCGATTTACCCCCGCGTCTGACCCCGCCCTTGATCCGGCGAAGGAACGGCCACCTGGGAGACCTAGCATGCAACTGAATCCCGCTGAAATTTCCGAACTGATCAAGAGCCGTATCGAGGGTCTTGGTGGCAGCACGGACATCCGCAACCAGGGCACCGTCGTGTCCGTTTCCGACGGTATCGTCCGCGTCCACGGCCTGTCCGACGTGATGCAGGGCGAAATGCTCGAATTCCCGGTCGCCAAGGACGGCAGCCAGACCTTCGGCCTGGCCCTGAACCTCGAGCGCGACTCCGTCGGCGCCGTGATTCTGGGTGCCTATGAGCACATCTCGGAAGGCGACACCGTCAAGTGCACGGGCCGCATCCTGGAAGTGCCGGTCGGCCCCGAGCTGATCGGCCGCGTCGTCAACGCGCTGGGCGAGCCGATCGACGGCAAGGGCCCGATCAACGCCAAGATGACGGACGTCATCGAGAAGGTCGCCCCGGGCGTGATCGCGCGCAAGAGCGTGGACCAGCCGGTGCAGACCGGCCTGAAGTCGATTGACTCGATGGTTCCTGTCGGCCGTGGCCAGCGCGAACTGATCATTGGTGACCGTCAGACGGGCAAGACCGCCGTCGCCATCGACGCGATCATCAACCAGAAGGGTCAGAACATGACCTGCGTCTACGTCGCCATCGGCCAGAAGGCGTCGTCGATCAAGAACGTGGTGCGCTCGCTGGAGCAGGCCGGCGCGATGGAATACACCATCGTCGTCGCCGCTTCCGCTTCGGAATCCGCTGCGATGCAGTACGTGTCGGCCTACTCGGGCTGCACGATGGGCGAGTACTTCCGCGACCGCGGCCAAGACGCGCTGATCATTTACGACGACCTGTCCAAGCAAGCCGTCGCCTACCGCCAGGTCTCCCTGCTGCTGCGCCGCCCGCCGGGCCGCGAAGCCTACCCTGGCGACGTGTTCTATCTGCACAGCCGCCTGCTGGAGCGCGCCGCCCGCGTGAACGCCGACTACGTCGAAGCCTTCACCAAGGGTGAAGTCAAGGGCAAGACAGGTTCGCTGACGGCACTGCCGATCATCGAAACGCAAGCCGGCGACGTGTCCGCCTTCGTGCCGACCAACGTGATCTCGATCACCGACGGCCAGATCTTCCTGGAAACCAGCCTGTTCAACGCCGGTATCCGCCCCGCCATCAACGCCGGTATCTCGGTGTCGCGCGTCGGTGGTGCTGCCCAGACCAAGCTGATCAAGTCGCTGTCCGGCGGTATCCGTACCGACCTGGCGCAGTACCGTGAGCTGGCTGCGTTCGCGCAGTTCGCTTCCGACCTGGACGAAGCCACCCGCAAGCAGCTGGACCGCGGTGCCCGTGTGACGGAACTGCTCAAGCAGGCCCAGTACTCGCCGCTGTCCATCTCGCTGATGGCCGCGTCGCTGTACGCCGCCAACAAGGGCTTCATGGACAGCATCGAAGTGAAGAAGGTCCTGGCCTTCGAACACGGCCTGCACCAGTACCTGAAGACCAGCCACGCCGCCCTGCTTGCCAAGCTGGAAGCCGACAAGGCGATGGACAAGGACGCCGAAGCTGAACTGAACGCCGCCATCACGGCTTTCAAGAAGTCCTTCGCTTAAGCCACGGAACACGTGGGGCTGAGCTTCAACTTAGCCCTGCACTGACTAGGAGTTCGAATGGCTTCAAGCAAAGAAATCCGCGGCAAGATCAAGTCGGTCGAGAACACCAAGAAGATCACCAAGGCGATGGAAATGGTCGCCGCCTCCAAGATGCGCAAGGCGCAGGAACGGATGCGGTCGGCTCGCCCCTACGCCGAGAAGATCGGCAACATCGCGGCCAGCCTCGCCAAGGCCAACCCCGAGTACCGCCATCCCTTCCTCGTGAAGAACGAGGGCGTGAAGACGGTCGGCATGGTCGTCGTCACGACGGACAAGGGCCTCTGCGGTGGTCTCAACACCAACCTGCTGCGCGCGGCCACGGCCAAGCTCAAGGAAGTCGAAGCGGCGGGCCACAAGGCCGAAGTCGTCGCCATCGGCGGCAAGGGCCTGGGCTTCATGAACCGCATTGGCGCCCGCGTCGTCGCTCACGCGACGCAGCTCGGCGACCAGCCGCACATCGAGGCCCTGATCGGCCCCGTCAAGGTGCTGCTCGACCAGTACGCCGAAGGCAAGCTGTCCGCCGTCTACCTCTGCTACACGCAGTTCATCAACACGATGAAGCAAGAGGTGAAGGTGCACCAGCTGCTGCCGTTGAAGGCCAGCGACATGGAGACGGACAAGGCCGGCCACTCGTGGGACTACATCTACGAGCCGGACGCCGCCACCGTCATCAACGAACTGCTGGTGCGCTACACGGAAGCCCTGGTCTTCCAGGCCGTTGCCGAGAACATGGCCAGCGAGCAGTCCGCCCGCATGGTGGCCATGAAGGCCGCGACCGACAACGCCGGCACGCTGATCGGTGAGCTCAAGCTGGTCTACAACAAGACCCGCCAGGCAGCGATCACCAAAGAGTTGTCCGAGATCGTCAGCGGCGCAGCCGCGGTCGGTTGAGTCACCCGGCACGCAAAGAATTGAATTGAAGGAACGCAAAAATGGCTAACACTCAAGCAGCAGTCGGCAAGATCGTTCAGTGCATTGGCGCCGTCGTGGACGTGGAATTCCCGCGCGACCGCATGCCCAAGGTGTACGACGCCCTGAAGATGGAAGGCTCGGCCCTGACGCTGGAAGTCCAGCAGCAGCTGGGCGACGGCGTCGTCCGCACCATCGCGCTGGGTTCGTCCGACGGCCTGCGCCGCGGCACCGAAGTCTTCAACACCGGCGACACCATCAAGGTGCCGGTCGGCAAGGCGACCCTCGGCCGCATCATGGACGTGCTGGGCAATCCCATCGACGAGCGCGGCCCGGTCTCTTCCGAGCTGACCGCCTCCATCCACCGCGCCGCCCCGGCCTACGACGAGCTGAGCCCGTCGCAGGACCTGCTGGAAACCGGCATCAAGGTGATCGACCTGATCTGCCCGTTCGCCAAGGGCGGMAAGRTSGGYCTGTTCGGYGGCGCCGGCGTCGGCAAGACCGTGAACATGATGGAGCTCATCAACAACATCGCCAAGGCGCACAGCGGTCTGTCCGTGTTTGCCGGCGTAGGTGAGCGCACCCGTGAGGGCAACGACTTCTATCACGAGATGTCGGACTCCGGCGTCGTCGTCCAGGACAAGCTGGAAGACTCCAAGGTCGCCATGGTCTACGGCCAGATGAACGAGCCCCCGGGCAACCGTCTGCGCGTGGCACTGACCGGCCTGACCATCGCCGAGTCGTTCCGCGACGAAGGCARGGACGTGCTGTTCTTCGTGGACAACATCTACCGCTACACGCTGGCCGGCACGGAAGTGTCCGCACTGCTGGGCCGCATGCCTTCCGCCGTGGGCTACCAGCCGACGCTGGCCGAGGAAATGGGCCGCCTGCAAGAGCGCATCACGTCGACCAAGGTCGGCTCGATCACGTCAATCCAGGCCGTCTACGTCCCTGCGGATGACTTGACCGACCCGTCGCCCGCCACGACCTTCGCCCACTTGGACGCCACCGTCGTGCTGTCGCGTGACATCGCCTCGCTGGGCATCTACCCCGCCGTGGACCCGCTGGACTCGACCAGCCGCCAGATCGACCCCAACGTCGTCGGCGAAGAGCACTACACGACGACCCGTGCCGTGCAGCAGGTGCTGCAGCGCTACAAGGAACTGCGCGACATCATCGCCATCCTGGGCATGGAYGAACTGTCGSMRGARGACAAGYTGKCSGTGGCYCGCGCCCGCAAGATCSAGCGCTTCCTGTCGCAGCCCTT
The DNA here is from genome assembly GCF_056400485.1 of Roseateles sp. P5_B10. Taxonomy (NCBI): domain Bacteria; kingdom Pseudomonadati; phylum Pseudomonadota; class Betaproteobacteria; order Burkholderiales; family Sphaerotilaceae; genus Roseateles; species Roseateles sp. P5_B10. The sequence goes on along the minus strand of NZ_JBFULE010000005.1, from coordinate 29,162 downwards.
CCACGTCGCCGAAGTCTTCACCGGCTCGCCCGGCAAGTACGTGCCGCTGAAGGAAACCATCCGCGGCTTCAAGATGATCGTGGCCGGCGAGTGCGACCACCTGCCCGAGCAAGCTTTCTACATGGTGGGAACCATCGACGAAGCTTTCGAGAAGGCCAAGAAGATCCAGTGAGGTTGACGGGGACGTCTCGGCGTCCCGTCTCTCACCAGACTTCTTCAATGGTTAGCTAAGGAAGATTGAACATGGCAACCCTCCACGTCGACGTGGTCTCCGCCGAAGAGCTGATCTTCTCCGGCGAGGCCAAGTTCGTCGCCCTGCCGGGCGAGAGTGGCGAGCTCGGCATCCTGCCGAAGCACACGCCGCTGATCACCCGCATCAAGCCGGGCGCCGTGCGCATCGAGCGCCCGGACGGCACCGAAGAGTTCGTCTTCGTCGCCGGCGGCATTCTCGAAGTGCAGCCGAACCGCGTGACCGTGCTGGCCGACACCGCCATCCGCGGCAAGGACCTCGACGAAGCCAAGGCCATCGAGGCCAAGAAGCAAGCCGAGGAAGCGCTGAAGAACGCCAAGAGCGAACTCGACCAGGCCGCGATCCAGAACGAGCTGCTCACGCTGGCGGCCCAGGTCGCGGCGCTGCGCAAGTTCCGCGCGAAAAGCTAAGGGCATTCCCTGGCTCAACCGCAAGCCCGCCTCTTGGCGGGTTTTCTACTTTCAGACCCGCCCATGACCACGCCCACCGCTGCCCCCGTTGCCGCCCAGGACGGCCTGGCCCTGCACGTCGAGCAGTGGGCGGCGTGGGCGCCGGGTCTGGCATCCCAGGACGACTGGCGGGCCTGGCTGCGTCAGCCGCAACCGGTTACCGCCGACGCACCGGCCGCGCCACCGCTGCCGGAAGTGCCGGCGATGGCGCGGCGGCGCATCGACCCGCTGGGGCGCGCTGCCCTGCAGGTGGCCTATTGGGCCCAGCAGGGCGTCGACGCGGCGGCGCTGGCGACCATGCCCCTGGTGTTCGCGTCGCGCTGGGGAGAATTGGCGCGTTCGGTCGCCATGCTGCAGGACCTGGCTCAGGGCGAGGCGCTGTCACCGACCGCCTTCAGCCACTCGGTGCACAACGCCATCGGCGCCCAGTACTCCATCCAGCGCGGCATCACTGCCAATGTCGGCGCGGTGGCCGCGGGCGAGGTCAGCGCCGCCGCCGGCTGGGTCGAAGCCCATGCGCTGCTGGCCGCCGGCGCGCCCGCCGTGCTGCTGACGGTGTTCGACGCGCCGCTGCCGGTGCTGTATGCCCATACCGGGCTAGACGCCCTGATCGCCCCGCCGCATGCCTTTGCGCTGCGTCTGCGTGTGGCGCGCGCCGGCGAGCCGGCCGTGCAACTGACGCGCCAGGCCGCGCTGGCGAATGCGTCGCCCAGCACGTTGTCACCCAATCTGCAGCTGCTGCAGTGGCTGCTCGACCCCGCCGCCGAGCTGCGCCAGGTGGACGGCGCCGCGGACTGGCAGTGGCGCCATGTCGTCGCTCGATAGCCTGCTGCCCGACTGGTCCCGGGCCTGGTCCCGCGCCTGGCGCGTGCCGGCCACGGGTCTGAGCTTCGCCTGCTTCGGTATTGGCGGCCTGCTGATGGGCGTGCTCGCCTTCCCGCTGATCAACCTGCTGGTGTGGGACCCGGTGCGCCGCATCCGCTGGTCACGTGCGCTGGTGGGGGCCAGCTTTCGCGGCTTTATCGGCCTGATGACGCTGCTCGGTCTGGTGCGCGTGCGCTGGACGGGCGCCGAGCGCTTGCAGCGGCGTGGCCTGCTGGTGCTGGCCAACCACCCGACGCTGATCGACGTGGTGGCGCTGATCGGGCGCACGCCCAACGCCGATTGCGTCGTGCGTGCCGGGCTGGGCGACAACCCCTTCACCTGGGGGCCGGTGCGGGCCTGCAACTATTTGCGTAACGACCGTGGCAGCGAGGTGTTGGAAGGTTTCAACGCCAGCCTCCAGGCGGRCAGCAATCTGGTAATTTTTCCCGAAGGCACCCGAAGCAGGCCCGGGCATGCTTTGCAGTTGCAGCGCGGTGCGGCCCAATTGGCCCTGCGCACGGGCGTGGCCATCACGCCAGTGCGCATTCGCTGCGAGCCGCTGGGATTGAGCAAAGGCTGGCCGTGGTGGAAAACCCACGACCGGCCGTTACACCTGAGTCTGGATGTGGGCGAGGACATCGCCGTGACACCCTTTCTAGAGGGTGCTCACGGAGAATTCCCGCTCGCTGCAAGACGGCTCACGGGATACTTGCGGGACTATTTTTCTGGGGGAAAAGGCGATGGAACAGAGCCTGGAACTTGAAATCAAGACCTTGCTCATCGACGCCTTGAATCTCGAGGACATGAGCGCAGACGACATCGACGCCGAGCAGCCGCTCTTCGTCGAAGGCCTCGGCCTGGATTCCATCGACGCGCTCGAGCTGGGCCTGGCGCTGCAAAAGCGCTATGGCGTCACCATGTCGGCCGATTCGGAGGAAACCCGCCGCCATTTCCGCTCCATCCGGGCTTTGGCAGCTTTCGTGGCCACGAGCCGCAAGGGCTGAATCGCCAGGGAGTTCACACCATGACCGAACACGACATCTACACGCGCCTGTCGGCCATCCTGGTCGAGACCTTCGACATCGAGCCCGAGCGCATCCGCCCGGAAGCCCGGCTGTACGACGACCTGGACATCGACTCCATCGACGCGGTGGACCTCATCGTCAAGCTCAAGCCCCTGGTGGGCAAGCGCCTGCAGCCCGAGGCCTTCAAATCGGTGCGCACGCTGCAGGACGTCGTCAACGCCCTGACCGCGCTGCTGCAGCAGGCCGAAGAAACCACCGGTGAAGACGAGGCCGCGCTGCCGCGCGCCGCCTGATCCCGTTTCTCGCCCCAGCGTGCGCAACATCCTCTGGGTGGCGCTGACCGCCCTCTATCCCGTTCTCGTCTACCTGGGCCTCGCACATGCCGAGCCTCGGGTACTGGCGTTGCTGCTGCTGGCGCTGGCACTGGCGCGCTACCTCGCCTCGCGCAGCCAGCAGGCCCTCGCGATCGCGCTGGCCGGCCTGGTGCTGGCCGCGTTGACGGCCTGGTCCAACCAGCTGTTGCCGCTGAAGATCTACCCGGTGGCGATGAACCTGGCCATGCTGGTGCTCTTCGGCGCCAGCCTGTTCAAGGGCCAGACCGTCGTCGAGCGCCTGGCGCGCCTGCACGACCCCGAGCTGGACGCCCACGGGGTGGCCTACACGCGCCGCGTCACCATCGTCTGGTGCGGCTTCTTCATCGTCAACGGCAGCATCAGCCTGGCGACGGCCCTGTGGGCCAGCGAGCAGACCTGGGCGCTGTACAACGGCTTCATCACTTACGGGCTGATGGGCACCCTGATGGGCGGCGAGTGGCTGGTGCGCCGCCGCGTACGAGCCGGCAAGCATGTGGCGTGAACTGCGCCTCGGCCTTGCCGGTGCCCTGAGCCCGGCGCGGGCCGCTCAGCCCGTGGGTTGGCGTTCCGGCCGGGCTGTCATGTCGGCCGAGTTCCTGGCCCAGGCCGCTGGCTGGTTCGCGCATTTCCAGGCGCTGGCGACGGGCGACGTCGCACTGCATTTCGAAGACACCCTGCACGCCACCGCCGCGCTGTTCGGCGCCTGGCATGCCCGCAAGACCGTCTGGTGGCCCGGTGACGCGCTGCCGGCCACGGCGCAGCGTCTGTCCGAGCAGGTGGGGGCGTTTGCCGGCGACTGGCCTGGCCGCAGCGATGCCACTGCTGCCGTGGCCGATGCGCCCGTGCCGGATTGGCAGTCGCTGGACCCGCAGGCCCCCCAGCTCGTCGTTTTCACTTCCGGCAGCAGCGGCGAGCCCAGCGCCATCCCCAAGCAGCTGCACCAGTTGTTCGACGAGGTGCGCGCGCTGGAAGCCGAGTTCGGTGCGCGCCTGGACGGCGCCACGGTTCACGCCACCGTCAGCCACCAGCACATCTACGGCCTGCTGTTCCGCGTGCTGTGGCCGCTGGCGGCCGGCAGGCCCACCGCGGCGAACCGCGTGGCCTATCTGGAAGACCTGCATGCCGTGCCCGGCCGCATCGCGCTGATCGCCAGCCCGGCCCACCTGAAGCGCCTGCAGCTCGCCGTCACCGGCGACCTGCCCGAGCGCCTGGCGGCGGTGTTCAGCTCCGGCGGCCCGCTGCCAGCCGATGCGCTGGCCCCCTGCGCCGAGCGCCTGGGTCAGACGCCCATCGAGGTCTACGGCAGCAGCGAGACCGGCGGTGTGGCCTGGCGCCAGCGCCCGCCCGGCGCGGGCGATGCCGAGCCCTGGCGCGCGCTGCCCGGCGTCGAATGGCAATTGAGCGACGGCCAGCTGCAGCTGCGCTCGGCCCATATCGGTGGCGATGACTGGTACACGGCCGCCGACCATGCGCGCGCGGAAGGCCCCGGCTTCGTGCTGTTGGGCCGCGCGGACCGCATCGTCAAGGTGGAAGAAAAGCGCGTGTCGCTGGCCGCCGTCGAGCAGGCCCTGCTGGCCAGCGGCCAGGTGCAGGAAGCCCGCGCGCTGCTGCTGCCGGGCTCGCGCCAGGAGCTGGGCGTCGTGTTGGTGCCCACGCCCGAGGCCTGGGGCGCCATCGACCAGGCCGGCCGCGCTGCATGGCTCGCGCCGCTGCGCGAACGCCTGGCCGCCCAGCTGGAGTCCACCGTGCGCCCGCGCCGCTGGCGCCTCGTCAGCGAATTCCCCGCCAACACCCAGGGCAAGACCACTCRGGCCGCATTGCAGGCCTTGTTCGACCCCATGCGCCCGCCCGCCCGGGTGCTGATGCGTGAGGCGCTGACGGTGCGGCTGCGCGTCGACATCGAGGCCCGCCATCCCGGCTTCGAAGGGCACTTTGAGGGCCAGCCTGTGCTGCCGGGCGTCGTGCAGCTGGATTGGGCAGAGCGCTTTGCACGCGAGCTGTTCGCACTGCAGCCGGCCTTTGCCGGGCTGGACCAGCTCAAGTTCCAGCAGGTCATCCGCCCCGGCGGCACCGTGGACCTCGAGCTGACCATCAATGCCGACGGCAGCGAGCTGCGTTTCGCGCTGACCAGCGAGCGCGGCGCGCACGCCAGTGGCAAGCTGCGCTTCGGAGCCGGCGTGTGAAGGTTTGCGCCGTCATTCCTGTTTACAACCATGGCGGTACGGTCGGTGGCGTTGCGGCCAAGCTGCGCGAGCAGGGCCTGCCGGTGCTGCTGGTGGACGATGGCAGCGCAGCCGCCACGGCAGCGCAGCTCGACGCCTTGGCGCGGCAGGACGGCATCCAGCTGCTGCGCCTGCCGCACAACCAGGGCAAGGGCGTGGCCGTCATCGCCGGCATGCGCCTGGCGGTCGAGCAGGGCTACACCCATGGCCTGCAGATCGATGCCGACGGCCAGCATGACGCCTTCGATGCCTCGCGCTTCGTGGCCGCCGCCCAGGCGCACCCTGAGGCGCTGATCTGCGGCTGCCCCATCTACGACGCGTCCGTGCCGCGCGCGCGGCTGTACGGGCGCTATGCCACCCACATCTGGGTCTGGATCAACACGCTGAGCTTCTCGGTGCGCGACTCCATGTGCGGCTTTCGCATCTACCCGCTGGCCACCACGCTGCCGCAGCTTGCGCACGCGTCCATGGGCCGGCGCATGGACTTCGACACCGAGATCGCCGTGCGCCTCGTGTGGGCCGGCGTGCCCGTCATCAACCAGCCCACGCGCGTGCACTATCCGGTCGGCGGCATCTCGCACTTTCGCGTCTGGCGCGACAACGTGCTGATCTCGGCCATGCACACGCGGCTCTTCTTCGGCATGCTGTGGCGCGCGCCGCTACTGCTGGCGCGCAAGCTGCGGAGCAATCCATGACAGTGCGCGCTCAGCACTGGGCGTCGTTGGGTGAAACGACCTTCGTCAGCGGTATCTGGCTGCTGTACGGCGTGCACAAGCTCTTCGGCCGGCGCCTGGTTCGCTGGGCCATGTTTCCCGTGGTGGTGTTGCATTGGCTGACGCGCCCGGCGCTGCGCCGCTCATCGCTGGACTATCTGCGCCATCTGCACCGTGCCGAACCGGGCGTGTTCAAGCGTGAACCCGATTGGCGCGAAGGGCTGCGCCACGTCGCCTGCTTTGCCGAGACCATGCTCGACAAGCTGCTGGCCATGGCCGGCCGCTACCCGGCCGAGTGCGTGCGCGAGCAGGACTTCTCTCTCGTCGACGCCATGGTGGCCCGGGGCCAGGGCGGCATCTTCATCACTGCCCACATGGGCTGCCTGGAGCTGTGCCGCATGGTGGGCCGCACCAAGCAGGACCTGAAGCTGACGGTGCTGGTGCACACCCGCCACGCCCAGGCCTTCAACCGCATCCTCAAGCGCCTGGACCCGAGCTCCGCTGTCAACCTGCTGGAGGTCACCGACTTCGGGCCGGCCATGGCCATGCAGCTCAAGGAGCTGGTGGACGCCGGCGGCTGGATCGCCATTGCCGGCGACCGCGTGCCCATCCAATCCGCCCAGACCGTCAGCGTCGACTTCCTCGGCGCGCCGGCGCCGCTGCCGGTGGGCGCCTATGTGCTGGCCGGCGTGCTGCACTGCCCGCTGGTGCTGCTGACCTGCCTGCACCGCGGCGCCGGCTATGAGATCCGCTTCGAGGTGCTGACCGAGCACGTCAGCCTGCCGCGAGCGGGGCGCCGCGAGGCTCTGGCCCAATACGCTCAGAGCTACGCACGGATTCTGCAGCGCCGCCTGCGCGAATCGCCCTATGACTGGTTCAACTTCTACGCTTTCTGGGACAGCCCGCATGCCGTTGCCTGAGATTGTTTTCGATGGCCGCCCGCTGAGCCTGGACGACATCGCCGCCATCTCCCGCCGCGAGGCCCGCGCGCGTCTGAGCACCGCGCCTGATTTCGTGCGCCACATCGACGCCGGTGCCGAGTTCATCGCCCGCCTGCTGGCCGAGGACGGCGTCGTCTACGGCGTCACCACCGGCTATGGCGATTCCTGCACCGTCAGCATCCCGCCGGCCCTGGTGGCCGAGCTACCGCGTCATCTCTACACCTATCACGGCATCGGCGCCGGCCCCATGCTGGCGCCCGAGCAGGTGCGCGCCGTGCTGGCCGTGCGCCTGCAGTCCCTGGCCCAGGGCGTGTCGGGCGTCAGCCATGCGCTGCTGGCCCAACTCGCGGCCCTGCTCGAGCACGACATCCTGCCGCTGATCCCCAGCGAAGGCTCGGTCGGCGCGAGCGGTGACCTGACGCCGCTGAGCTATGTCGCCGCCGTGCTGTGCGGCGAGCGCGAGGTGTGGTTCCAGGGCCGGCAGATGCCGGCGGCCGAGGCCATTGCGGCCGTCGGCCTCAAGCCGCACACGCTGCGCCCCAAGGAAGGCCTGGCCATCATGAACGGCACGGCCGTCATGACGGCGCTGGCCTGCCTGGCCTTCCAGCGTGCCGAGCGGCTGTCGCTGCTGGCCACGCGCATCACGGCGGCCAATGTCGTCGCCAGTGCCGGCAACGCCCATCATTTCGACGAGCGCTTGTTCGCGGTCAAGCCGCATGCCGGCCAGCAGCGCGTCGCCGCGCGGCTGCGCACCGACCTCGCCGGCGACAGGCCCTCGCGCAACGAGCAGCGCCTGCAAGACCGCTACTCGCTGCGCTGCGCGCCCCACGTCATCGGCGTGCTGGAAGACGCGCTGCCCTGGCTGCGCCAGCTCATCGAGAACGAGCTGAACAGCGCCAACGACAACCCGCTGGTGGACGCCGTCGAGGAGCGCGTGCTGCACGGCGGCCATTTCTACGGCGGCCATATCGCCATGGCCATGGACACGCTGAAGACGGCCGTCGCCAACGTCGCCGACCTGCTCGACCGCCAACTCGCCCTGCTGGTGGACACACGCTTCAACCACGGGCTGCCGTCGAACCTGAGCGGAGCGCTGGGCGAGCGCGCCGCCATCAACCATGGCCTGAAGGCGCTGCAGATCAGCGTCTCCGCCTGGACCGCCGAAGCCCTCAAGCAGACCATGCCTGCCTCGGTCTTCAGCCGCAGCACCGAGTGCCACAACCAGGACAAGGTCAGCATGGGCAGCATCGCCGCCCGTGACGCGCTGCGCGTGCTCGACCTCAGCGAGCAGGTCGTCGCCGGCCTGCTCATCAGCGCCCGCCAGGGCCTGGGCCTGCGCCAGCGCCTGGGCGGCCTGCAGCTGAGCCCGTCGCTGTCGGCCTGGTACGAAGAGCTCTGTGCACGCCTGCCGCTGATCGACGAAGACCGCGCGCTGGACGCCGAGCTGCAGATGTTGCTGCGCGAGATCCGTTTGCCCCACGGAGCCCTGCATGCGCCTGCGTGAAGACCCGCGCCTGGCCCACGAGATCGAGATCACGCCGGCCTTCCACGATCTCGACCCGATGGAGATCGTCTGGCATGGCCGCTATGTGCAGTACCTGGAACAGGCGCGCTGCGCGCTGCTGCAGCGCTTCAACTACGACTACCCGCAGATGCGCGCCAGCGGCTATGCCTGGCCCATCATCCATCTGCAGCTGAAATACGTGCGCCCGGCCGAATACGGCATGCGCCTGGGCGTGCGCGCCTGCATCACCGAGTGGGAGCACCGCCTGCGCATCGACTACACGGTGCGCGACATCGCTACCAACGCGCGCCTGACCCGGGCCCACACGCTGATGGTGGCCGTGGACATGCGCAACAAGGAAATGCAGTTCGCCAGCCCGCCTATCCTGTTTGAACGTCTGGGCATTCCGCTGCCATGAAGCGCCGTCTCTTCCTTCTTGCCGCATGCCCGTTGCCCGCGCTGGCCGACACCATCGCCCAGGTTCAGCAGCGCCTCGTCAGCACGCCGGTGCAGCGCGGTGGCTTCCAGCAGGACAAGCAGCTTGCCGGCTTCGCCAAGCCGCTGAAGAGCCAGGGTGACTACCTGTTGGTGCGCGGCAAGGGCCTGATCTGGCGCACGACGGCGCCGTTCGCCAGCCAGTTGGTGCTGACGCGCGACCGCATCGCCGGTGGTGGCGGCCTGCAGCTGGATGCCAGCAAGGAGCCCGGCATCCGCGTCGTGACCCAGCTGATGCTGTCGCTGCTGGACGGCGACCTCGGCGCGCTGCAGCAGGCCTTCGAGGTGCAGGCCAGCCTGCAAGGCGACAAGGCCTGGCGCGCCGCGCTGAAACCCAAGGCCGCAGCCCTGGCCCAGCTCTTCGCCCGCATCGAGCTGGAGGGCGATCGCCAGCTGCGCCGCATCGTCATGACCGAGGCCCAGGGCGACACGACGACGCTGCGTTTCGACGAGCAGGCGCGCGAGCCCGCTGCGCCCAGCGCCGACGAGGCCAAGCAACTTGGCTGACCGGCCCAGCCGCTTGGCGCCCTGGGCCTGGGCGCTCGCGCTGCTGCTGATGGCCGCAGCCCTGGCCGTGGCTGCGTACAAGGGTCGCGTGCGCATCAACACCGATGTGCTGGCCATGCTGCCCAAGGACGAGCGCCGGCCCGAGGTCGAGCAGGCGATGGCCGCGCTGGCCAAGGCAGGGGAGGGCCGCGTCATCGTCATGCTGCGCGCACCCAAGGGCAGCGAAGCGGCGATGGACCGCTTCATCGCCAAGCTGCAGGCCGAGGTGCCCGGCATCAAGCTCAGGCACCGTGTGTCCGACGCCCAGCAGGCCGATTGGCTGAGCTTCTTCGCCCCGCAACGCGGCGCGCTGCTGACCGACGCCCAGCGCCAGTCCCTGCAGACCGCCCCTTCGGAAGCGCTGGCTCAACAGGCGCTGACCAGCCTGATGCAGCCCATGGGCCTGCCGCGCGTGGGCCGCTGGATCGACGATCCCTTCAACACCCTCGGGGCATGGCTCGCCGAGCGTGCCCAGGGCAGCAAGGTGCGCGCCCTCGATGGCCGGCTGCGCCTGGCCGATGCCCAGGGCGACTGGATGCTGGCGCTGATCGATAGCGGAGCCAGCGCCTTTGCCTTGAGCGACAACGAACGCATCGCCAACGCCCTCGCGCAGGCCCGCGCGGCCGTGCCGGAGGCCCAGGTGCTGGCCGCCGGCGTGCCCCTGCACGCGCATGCCGCGGCCGCGCAGGCCCAGCGCGAGATGCATCTCATCGGCGTGGGTTCACTCGTCGGCGTGTTCGCGCTGAGCTGGTTCGCCTTCGCCCGCATCCGGCCGCGCCTGCTGGTGCTGCTGTCGGTGGGCAGCGGCCTGCTGGTAGCCGTGGCGGCGACGCTGGCGGTGTTTGGCGAGCTGCACCTCATCACGTTGGTGTTCGGCGCCAGCCTCGTCGGCGTGGCCGAGAACTACGCCAGCAGCCACTACAGCAGCCGCATCGCCCAGCCGCCGGCGCAGCGCTTCGCGCTGATGCGCGAGCAACTGCCGACCATGGTGCTGGCGCTGAGCACCACGCTGGCCGGTTACGCGCTGCTGGCGACGACGCCCTTCCCCGGCCTGCAGCAGGTCGCGCTGTTCTCGGCCGCCGGCCTGACGGCCGCCTTTGTCAGCACCTGGCTGTGGTTCCCGCATCTGGACGCCGGCCCCGTGCCCGTGCGGCCGCTGACGCGCGCGTTGGGCCGCGCCTGGCAGCGCTGGCCGCAGCTGACCTGGCGCAGCGGCCTGATCGGCGGCGTTGTCATCGCCGCTCTGTTGGCTGCTGCCGCCTGGCGCGGCCAGGCCAACGACGACATCCGCCTGCTGCAGAACACGCCGCCCGCGCTGATGCAGGAGCAGATCGACATCGGCCGGCGGCTGGACCTGCCCAGCCCGGCGCAGTTCTATCTGCTCACTGCGGGCAGCGAGGCCGTGCTTCTGGAGCGCGAGGAAGCTCTCAAGGCCAAGCTCGCCAGCACGCCCGGTATCGCCGGCTGGCAGGCCGTTTCCGACTGGGTGCCTTCGCCGGCCCGTCAGGCCGGCGATGCGGCCCTGGTGCAGCGCCGCTGGGCCGAGGTGTCGCTGCTGGTCGCCGAGCAACTGGGTCAGCCCCTGCCCCAGCGCGATGCCGTCGCGGCGCCGGTGCTGACGGTGGAGGCCTGGCGCACCGCCCCTGTCAGCGAGGCGGCGCGCCACCAGTGGCTGGGCCGCGATGCCGACGGCCGCTGGCACAGCGTGCTGATGCTGCGCGGCGTGTCGCGAGCATCCTTGCCGCAGCTCGCCGCCCTGGCCGACGGCACGACGGTGCGCTGGGTCGACAAGGTGGCCGATGTCTCCGAGCTGCTCGCCCGTCAGCGCATCCGCATGCTCGGCGTGCTGGCGATTGCGGTGGGCGCCGTCGCAGCCTTGCTCGCCTGGCGCCTGGGCGCTGTCTGGTGGCGCGCTCTGGTGCCGACGTTGCTGGCCGGCAGCCTGGCGCTGGCCGCCACCGCCTTGCTCGGCCAACCCTGGCAGCTCTTCCACGTGCTGGCCCTGCTGCTGCTGCTCGGCGTGGGGGTGGACTACGGCATCTTCCTGCTCGCCCAGCCGAGCCGGCGGGACCTGCGCGGCTTCGTCTCCATCACACTCGCGGCCGCCAGCACCTGGCTGTCCTTCGGGCTGCTGGCCCTGTCCGGCACGCCGGCATTGCGGGCCTTCGGCCTGACCCTGGGCCTGGGAATTGCCCTGGCCTGGTTCCTCACCCCTTTCTTCGTCAACGACCATGACCCTCGAAACGACTGACGTCTGCATCATCGGCGCAGGCCCTGCAGGCGCCGTCGCTGCGGCCTTGCTGCGCCGCCAGGGCCTGGCCGTGACCGTGCTGGAGCGCCAGACCTTCCCGCGCTTTTCCATCGGCGAGAGCCTGCTGCCGCAGTCCATGGCCTATATCGAGAAGGCGGGGCTGCTGCAGGACGTCGTCGAGGCCGGCTTCCAGTTCAAGAACGGCGCGGCCTTCTGCCGCGGCGAGAAGCGCACTGCCTTCGATTTCCGCGACAAGTTCACCCCCGGCTGGGGCACGACCTACCAGGTGCAGCGTGCGCATTTCGACCAGGTGCTGGCCAATGGCGCCGCCAAGGCCGGGGCCGATGTGCGCTACCGCCATGAGGTGACGGCTGTGCGCGTCGCGGCAGGTCAACGCCCGCAGATCGACGTGCAGCCGCTGGACGGCGGCGCGGCCTACACCGTCGAAGCCGGCCATCTGCTGGACGCCAGCGGCTTCGGCCGCACGCTGCCGCGCCTGCTGGACCTGGAGACGCCCTCGGCCTTCCCCGTGCGCGCCGCCACCTTCACGCATGTGCAGGACCGCATCAGCGACCCGACGTTTGACCGCACCAAGATCCTCGTCACCGTGCATCCGGACGACGTGGACGTGTGGTTCTGGACCATCCCCTTCAGCAACGGCCGCTGCTCGCTGGGCGTCGTCGCGCGGGCCGAGTACTTCGACCGCTTCCCCGAGGACGCGACGGAGCGACTGAAGGCCGTCGTCGCCGAGACACCCTCGCTGGCCGCGCTGCTGAAGGACGCCGTCTGGGACACGCCGGCCAACCGGCTGCAGGGTTATGCGGCCAACGTGAAGTCGCTGTGGGGCCCGGGCTTCGCGCTGCTGGGCAATGCGGGCGAGTTCCTGGACCCGGTGTTCTCCAGCGGCGTGACCATCGCCGTGAAGTCCGCCGACCTGGCCGTGACGGCGCTGCTGCGTGAACGCGCCGGCGAAGCGGTGGACTGGGAGAAGGACTACGCCAAGCCGCTGCGCGCCGGCGTGGACGCCTTCCGTGCCTTTGTGGAGAGCTGGTACCGCGGCGGCTTCCAGGACGTCATCTTCCACCAGGACCAGAACCCCGACATCCGCCGCATGATCTCGTCCATCCTGGCCGGCTATGCCTGGGACCTGACCAACCCCTACGTCGCGCATCCCGAGCGCATGCGCACGCTGGAGCAGTTGTGCGCCCCCTGATCCTGTTCGCTGCGCTGTTGCTGTCAGCCTGCCAGACGCTGCCGCCACCGGCCGCGCTGCCGCCACTGCAACTGGCGCCGGCCGCTTTCGGTGCCGAACTGTCGCTGGCCCAGCGGCTGACGGTGACAGACGCGCCCGACGACCCCAACGGCGCCGTCACCGAGCGCCAGCTCGACACGCTGCTGCAGGTCGACGCCCGGCAGCTGCAGCTCGCCGGTCTCGCCTTCGGCCAGCGCGTGCTGACCATGCATTGGGACGGCCGCGAGTTGAAGGTGCAGCGCCACCCCATGCTGCCCGCGGCGGTCGACCCGGCGCGCGTGCTGCGTGACATCGCCCTGGTCTTCGCGCCKCTGCCCGCACTGCAGGCCGCGCTGCCCACGGGTTGGACGCTGGACGAGAGCGGCAACGCGCGCACGCTGCGCCAGGGCGGAGAGGTGCGCCTCACGGTGCGTTATCTGGACGGCCGCGCGCGCGTGGAAATCGACAATCGTGCCGAGCATTACCAACTGCGCATCGAATCGCGCTCCATGGAGGGGGGCTGATGAATGTCTATCTGAACGCCCTCGGCGTCGTCTGCGCCGCCGGCCATGACGCCGCCACGCTGGCTGAGTCGCTGTGGGCCACCACGCCCAGTGGCGTCGAGCCCGAGGCCTGGCGCGGCCGCACCCTGCACCTGGGCCGTGTGCGCCAGCCCCTGCCTCTGCCTGACGCTAACGCCCAGCGCAGCCGCAACAACGCGTTGCTGCTGACGGCGCTGCAACCCATCCGCGCCGCGGTGGATGCTTCCATCGAACGCTTCGGCCCGTTGCGCGTGGCCATCGTGCTGGGCACCAGCACCTCGGGCGTCGGCGAGAGCGAAGCCGCCTGGGCCCACCACCGCGAGCACGGCGAACTGCCGGCCTGGCACGACGTGCGCCAGCAGGAGATCGGCTCCGGCGCCGCGCTGCTGGCTGAAGAGCTTGGCACGCTGGGCCCCGCCTATGTCATCTCCACGGCCTGCTCGTCCAGCAGCAAGGCCCTGGCCAGCGCCGCGCGGCTGCTGCAGGCGGGCATGGCGGACGCCGTCGTCTGCGGCGGTGCCGACAGCCTGTGCGACTTCACCGTCGCCGGCTTTGCCTCGCTCGAAGCCGTCAGCGACGTGCGCTRCAACCCCATGGGCGCGCAGCGCTGCGGCATCAACATCGGCGAGGCCGGCGCGCTCTTCCTGATGACGCGCGAAAAAGGCGCCGGCCCCGCCGTGCGCCTGGCCGGCTGGGGCGAAACCAGCGACGCCCACCACATCTCCGCGCCCGAGCCCAGCGGGCGCGGCGCCGAGGCCGCGATGCGCGCAGCGCTGGACATGGCGGGCCTGGCGCCCGCCGACATCGGTTACCTCAACCTGCATGGCACGGCCACGCCGCACAACGATGCGATGGAGAGCGAAGCGGTGGCCCGCGTCTTCGGGCTGGATGTGCCCTGCAGCTCCACCAAGCCGCTGACCGGCCATACGCTGGGTGCTGCCGGCGCGCTGGAGGCGGCGATCAGTTGGCTGACGCTGCTGGGCGACGGCGCCCTGCCGGCCCACCATTTCGATGGCGAGCGCGACGCGGCCCTGCCCGCCATCCGCCTGGTTTCACCGGGCGAGCGCCTGGCTGCCGCGCCGCGCGCCGTGTTGTCCAATTCCTTTGCGTTTGGCGGCAGCAACGCCGCCCTGGTGTTGACCCGTGAAGACTGAACCCGCCATCGCCGACCTCGTGCCGCACCGCGGCGCGATGAGCTGGCTCGACCGCGTCATCGAGACCGATGCCGAGTCGCTGCTGGCCGAGGCCACCGTGCGCGCCGACCATCTGCTGGTGCAGGGTGGCCAGCTCAGCGCATCGGCCGGCGTCGAATACATGGCCCAGGCGGCCGCCGCATGGGCCGGCTATCAACGCCACCTCCATGCCGATGAAGGCGGGGCCGCCCGCATCGGCTTCCTGCTCGGCACGCGCCGCTACCAGTGCAGCCGCGCGGCCTTCGTCGTCGGCGATGTGCTGCGCGTGCAGGTGCAGCGCCTCTTCCAGGCCGACAACGGCCTGGGCCAGTTTGAGTGCGTCATCAGCATCGATGGCGCCGAGGTGGCGCGCGCCAGTCTCAATGTCTTCGGGCCCGACGACCCGGAGGCTTTCCTGAACGGACAGACCCCATGAGTACTCCCCATACCGTGCTGGTGACCGGCTCCAGCCGCGGCATCGGCCGCGCCATCGCGCTGCGGCTGGCGCGCGACGGCTACGACGTCGTCATCCATTGCCGCAGCCGCCGCGACGAGGCCGAGGCCGTGGCCCAGGCCGCCCGCGAACTCGGCCGCAACGCCCGTGTGCTCGCCTTCGACGTGGCCGACCGCGCTGCCACCGCCGCCGCGCTGGAGGCCGACGTGGAGGCCCATGGCTGCTATTACGGCGTCGTCTGCAATGCCGGCATTGCCCGCGACGGCGCCTTCCCGGCGTTGACCGGTGAGGACTGGGACGCCGTCATCCACACCAACCTCGACGCCTTCTACAACGTGCTGCAGCCGCTGACCATGCCGCTGGTGCGCCGCCGCAAGCCCGGCCGCATCGTCACGCTGGCCTCGGTCTCGGGCCTGATGGGCAACCGCGGGCAGGTCAACTACAGTGCCGCCAAGGCCGGCATCATCGGCGCTAGCAAGGCGCTGGCCGTCGAGCTGGCCAGCCGCAAGATCACGGTCAACTGCGTGGCACCGGGCCTCATCGAGACGGACATGATCGACGCCGAAGTGCTGGAGCACGCGCTGAAGTTGATCCCGGCGCAGCGCGTCGGCCAGCCCGAGGAGGTGGCGGCCCTGGTGGCCTTCTTGATGAGCGAGGACGCGGCCTACATCACGCGTCAAGTGATTTCCGTGAATGGGGGGATGGTCGGGTGAGCAACAAGAGAGTCGTCATCACCGGCATCGGCGCGTTGTCGCCRCTCGGGCATGACGTGGAGACCGTCATGGACAGCCTGCGCGCCGAGACCAACAAGGTCCAGCGCATGGCCGACTGGGCCGATTACGAGGGCCTGAACACGCAGGTCGGGGTGCCCTGCGCACCCTTCGAGCTGCCGGCCGACCGCTACAACCGCAAGACCATGCGCAGCATGGGCCGCGTGGCCCAGATGGCCACGCGCTCGGCCGAGCTGGCGCTGGAGCAGGCCGGCCTCATCGGCGACCCGCTGCTGACCAGCGGCCGCATGGGCGTGAGCTTCGGCAGCTCCAGCGGCACACCCAGCGCCATCGGCGACTTCGGCCGCATGATGACGGTCAAGAGCATCGAGGGCATCAACGCCAACACCTACGTGAAGATGATGTCGCACACTGYGACCGTCAACATCGCGGTGTTCTTCGGCATCACCGGCCGCATCATCACGACGAGCAGCGCCTGCACCTCGGGCAGCCAGGGCCTGGGCTATGCCTACGAGGCCATCCAGAGCGGCCGCCAGGTCGCCATGCTGGCCGGCGGCGCCGAGGAACTGGACCCGACCCAGGCGGCGGTGTTCGACACGCTGTTCGCGACCAGCACCAGGTACAACGACCAGCCGCGCCTGACGCCGCGCCCCTTCGACGCCGACCGCGACGGCCTGGTGCTGGGCGAGGGCGCCTGCACCTTCGTGCTGGAGGAGTACGAGCACGCCAAGGCGCGCGGCGCCAAGATGCTGGGCGAGATCGTCGGCTACGGCACCAACTGCGACGGCACCCACGTCACGCAGCCACAGTCCTCCACCATGGCCCAGGCCATGCGCCTGGCGCTGGAAGATGCYGGCCTGCCCGCCACTGCCATCCCCTACGTCAACGCCCATGGCACCAGCACCGACCAGGGCGACGTGGCCGAGAGCCAGGGCACGCAAAGCATCTTTGGCACCGGTGTGGCGATCTCGTCGCTGAAGAGCTATATGGGCCATACCCTGGGCGCCTGCGGTGCACTGGAGGCCTGGATGACGCTGGAGATGATGAACGCCGACTGGTTCGCGCCCACCATCAACCTCAAGCGCGTCGACCCGCGCTGCGGCGACCTCGACTACGTGCTCAGCGGCGGCCGCGTGCTGCAGACCGAGTTCGCGATGACGAACAATTTCGCCTTCGGCGGCATCAACACTTCGTTGATCCTGCGCCGCCTTTGATTTCGACAACCCGCCTGGGAGGGCCTGATGAAGCAGAGCGTTCTGACCATTGCATTGATTTTGGCAAGTGCTGCGGCGCAAGCCGGTTCGCCGGAACAGGAGTTGGCTGACGGCAAGCGGATCGCCGCCAGCTTGTCGCAGGAAGGTCGAGACCTCTGCGTCTTCGACAACGGTGCGCCGTCCGACATGCCGCACCAGAAACTGCAACAGCTCAAGGTCGCCAAGGGCACCTATGGCGGCGTCAAGGAGTTGCTGCCGGCCCTGGTGCAGCAGGCCCTGGTGAACAAGGCCGATGCCCTCGTGGACTACAACAGTTCGCAGCGTTTTGGCTTCTGGCCTTGGCGCGTCGTGCGCCCGGTGGTCACGGCAACCGCCATCCGCTGGAACGAGGCGCCTCGCAAGTCCTGCGAGGCCATGGGTGGCGTGCGCATGGAGGTCATCCTGACGACCAACAAGAGCCCCGAGGCGCTGGCGCAGGGCGTCGCGCCTCAGGCGCCCGCCGCCGTCACGGCCGATCAGGCGGCATCCGCGCCGCAGTGATCGCAGGGCTGCACGGCGCATTTGCCGGCTTCCGCCTACCTGTGCGGCGCCCTTGATACGGCATCATCGAAAGCCCCGTTCAAGGAGCGTGCTCATGAAGTTTCGTCTTGTGGTCTTGGCCGCCGCTGCGTTGCTGTCGGCGCCAGCCTTCGCGCGCGATACCGTGCTGCATATCCCGCTGGCCGATGTGCTGGAACTGCCCGAGGCCAAGGAAAAACTGGACCCGGCGTTCAAGTTCTATTTGGCCGGTCAAGCGACGCCGAAGGTCAGCAGACGCCTCGCGACCTACGTGGCCAATCCGAAGACCAACGGCTTCGGCAAGGCGGACGACTATGGTTGCAAATGGGCCGCATTGAGTGCGCTGATCGATCTGCAGGATGGCGCCAAGCGCCACGGCGCCAATGCCGTGGTCGACATCGTCAGCTACTACCGGAAGGTGGAGTACAAGAGTGCGACCGATTTCGAGTGCCATGCCGGTGCCTTCGTCATTGGCGTCGCTTTGCGCGGYACTTTGGCCAAGGTTGAGTGACTGACCACGGCTCGCGGTGACCCTGCTCTGCCTGCTGGCCGCCGAGCCTGAGCTGCGGGTCGGCATGCCGTCACCGGGCGCCTGGCTGACGCCCTCCGAGCAGGCTCGCCTGCAGTCGCTGGGCACCGAGGCCCGGCGCGACACCTTCCTGGCCGGCCGCTGGCTGGCGCGCCGCGCGGTGCAGCGCTGGCTGGGCTCGGATGAGCCGCCTGCACTGGAGGTGGCCAGCAGCGGTGCCTGCCGCGTGGTGGGCCGTGGTGATGTGTTCGTGTCCATCAGCCACGGCGCCGGCACAGTCGCCTGCGCCGCGGCCGGGGTGCCGATCGGCATCGATGTGGAAAGCCTGGCCCGGCCGCGCGACCACCTGGCCCTGGCCGAGACGGTGCACAGCCCCGCGCAACGCGCCGACCTGGCCGCCTTGCCGGTCGAGGCGCGCGCGCAGGTCTTTCTGCAGGCCTGGACGCTCAAGGAGGCCTGGCTCAAGGCGCGCGAACAGGGTCTGGACTTTGCGCTGATGCGGGCGCTGGACTTCAGCGACGACCCCGAGGGCGACGTGGCCGTCACGACCATCGGCGCTGTGGTGCTGGCTGTGGCCTGCAATCCCAAGTTGCCTGTGCGCATCGAAGGCCCCATGAATGCAGTGTGGCGCCGCTGCCGGGCGCGCAGGGCCGGCGAATAAACTGCTGGCCCCACGAAAGCAGTACGGAGGCAGGATGGCGCGATGGCGCTTCGCAGCGGCATTTGCAAGCCTGGCGTTGGTCGTCGCGACCCATGCCGCGGCCGACCCGTCGCCGCTGGCCGAGCATGTGTCGGTGAGCGCGCCGGTGCCCATCCGCCTGTTACTGACTTTCGACGACGGCCCGAGCGCGCGGGAGACCGACAACCCGACGGTCCAAATCCTCGACGGCCTCGCGCGCAATGCCATCCAGCCGGGCATCAAGGCGCTGTTCTTCGTGCAGACGGGCGCCGTGAACGGTGGTGCCACGCCGCGCGGCCAGGCGCTGATGCGCCGCACGCTGGCGGAGGGCCATGTGCTGGGTTTTCACACCGCGACGCCCGGCCACACCAGCCACACCAAGCTGAGTGATGAGCTGCTCGAAGGCAGCCTCAGCCAGGGCTTGGCGGCGCATATGGAATTGGCCGGCCGCCCCCCGGTGCTGGTGCGCCCGCCGCATTGGGCCTACGACGCGCGCACCTTCGCGGCCTATCAGCGCCATGGGCTCAGCGTCGTGATGACGGACCTGTCCGCCAACGACGGCAAGATCCCCTGGCCCAATGCCAGCCTGCGCCGGCGCTCGCATTTCGAGCACCAGATGCGCGAGCTGCGCCGGCGGATCACCGAGCTGCCGCTGGTGGACGGCGTGCGGCCGGTGGTCGTGACCTTCCACGATGCCAACCCCTTCACCGGCAGCCATGTCGACGAGTATCTGCAGATCCTCGTCGATGGCGCCAACAAGGCCGGGCTTGTGTTGGCCGATCCGCCGTTCTACGACTCGGCCGAATCCTTGGAAGCCGCTGCGCGGGCGCGGGCGCTGACCGACCCGAGCGTGCAGATCCGCATCCCGGGCTTCTGGACTTCGCTGCTGGCCTGGATCCTGCCCGAGCCTCCGCTGGACTGATCAGCCGGGCTTGCGAGCGACGGCGTTCAGCAGCGTTTCCTCGCGATTTTTCGGCTGGCCCAAGCCCAGCCATTCGCGCGCACCCAGGTCGCTGCGGCTCCACCACAGATAGGGCGTGCTGATGCGGTCCGCGTCCACCTGGAAGCCGGCCTCGCGCACCAGGGCGATGAACTCGTCCGCCGTGCGCTGCACATGCATGGGGTGGCGGAACAGCAGCCGGATGATCCAGCTGTGGATGTAGGCGCGCGTGCTCTCGGCCAGCAGCAGCAGGCCGCCGGGCTTAAGCACGCGAAACGCCTCGGCCAGGGCCGCTTTCTGGTCGACGATGTGGTGCAGGGTCTGGTGGCACAGCACGATGTCCACCGACGCGTCCGGCAGCGGAATGCGCTCGGCATGCGCCGCGTGCAGGGTGACGGGCACGGGGCAGGCTTTCACCATCGCGGCGCAGCGGGCCTCGAAGTCCGGCTCGGGGTCGAGTGCATGGATCTGGGCCGGCGCAAAGCGTGCCGCCATCTCCGGCAGGGAGTGGCCCTGGCCAGTACCGATGTCCAGCATCACGCCGCCGCGCGGCGCGTCCGGCGCCATGCGCTGCAGGTCGCTGAGCGCACGGCCCAGCACGTGCACGCGCCAGGTCGCGGTGGACAGGAACCACAGGCCGAAGCGGGTCTCGGGCACGAAGGCCAGTTTCTGGGAGGGGCGGGCGCTGGCTGTGTTCATGGGCGGCGGCCCCGAAAAAACAAGTCGGCGATGATAGAGCTTTGCCCCTTCGCGCCCCGCCTGCCATGAGCTCCGAACCGTCCAGTTTCACCCTGCAAAGCCCCGATGGCGCGAGCGCCCAGTTCAGCTTGCACGGCGGCCACCTGCTGTCGTGGCGCCCACCCGGTGCCGGTGAGCAGCTCTATCTGTCGCCGCGCAGCGAATTCACGCCAGGCAAGGCCATCCGCGGCGGCGTGCCGGTGTGTTTCCCGCAGTTTGCCGAGCGCGGGCCGCTGCCCAAGCATGGCTTTGCGCGCACGCTGCCGTGGGAGCTGGTCCAGCAGCAGCAGGGCAAGGACGATGCGCTCGCCGTCATGCGCCTGCGCGACAGTGACGCGACGCGTGCGATCTGGCCGCATGCCTTCGAGCTGGAGTTGAGCGTGCGCGTCGGCGGCCGCAGCCTCGACATCGAACTCGCCTGCGAGAACCTCGGCGACGCACCGCTGCAGTTCACAGCGGCGCTGCATACCTATTTGCGCGTGGCCGATCTGGACGCCGTCAGCGTCGAAGGGCTGGCCGGCCTGCGCTATTTCGACAGCATCAAGCAGGCCGAGGCGTTGCAGCGCATGGATCTGCTGCTGACCGGCGAAAAGGGCGTGCTGGACCTGGACCGCATCTATTTCGGTGTCAAGGACCGTCCGCTGCTGGTGACCGAGGACCGCCGCCAGGTGGCCGTCCGCCAGCAGGGCTTTGAGGATGCCGTGGTCTGGAACCCCGGCCCCGAGCGCTGCGCCAAGCTGGCCGACATGCCGCCCGAAGGCTGGTCGGAGATGCTGTGCGTGGAGGCGGCATGCGTCGGTCGCCCCATCGAGCTGCAAGCCGGCGATACCTGGGTCGGCCGGCAGAGCCTGGCCTTGCTKTAGCCAGGCGCGGGCCGCTCAGCCCAGCAGCGGCTCGTCCGGCAGTTCGTTCAGGCGCGGCGTGGCGGCGCTCGCGTCACGCGGGAAGTGCGCCACCAGCAGCGCGTCCACGGCCGCGATGGCGTCGACCAGGCCCGGCTCGAAGCGGCCGGCGCGGAAGGCCTCGCTCATGGCCTGGACCAGCTGCTGCCAGTGACCGGCGCCCACGCGGCGCGCCAGCGCGCGGTCGGCGACGATCTCGATGCGGTGCTCGGCCAGCAGCAGGTAGATCAGCACGCCGTTGTTGTGCTCCGTGTCCCACACGCCCAGCTTGGCGAACATCGTGACGGCCCGTTCGCGCGCCGGCGCGTCGCGCCAGAGGTAGCTCAGTGGCAGGCTGGCTTCGACGCAGACGCGGATCTCGCCGCTGTGGCGCTGCTCGCTGTCGGCCACGCGCTGCTGAAGCCGCACCAGCGCCTCGGGTGGCAGCACGCGGCGGGCATCGTCCTCGTCCCAGAGGCGATGGCGGATGAAGCGCTGGAGTGACAGGCGCGCCATCACCAGTCTCCCGAGGCGCCACCGCCGCCGAAGTTGCCGCCCCCGCCGGAAGAGAAGCCGCCGCCCCCACCGAAGCCACCACCCCCGCCACCACCCCCGCCGAAGATGATGGGCGGGATCAGCATGCCGCCGCGGCGGCCGCTGAGTCCGGCAAGGCCGGAACTTCGTCGAGCGGCGCCGATGCCGAACAGGCCCACGAGCACCAGGGCCGCGACCGCGGCTATGCCGGCCACGACGAGGCCGCCGCCAAAGGCCCAACCCGCCGCGCCGGCGGCGCCTGCCGTGGCCAGGCTGCCCAGCTTGCGGCCGAACAGGCCGGTCAGCAGCATGCCGACAACCGGCACGCCGATAAAGAAGAGCATGCCGAGGTCCTGGAAACCAAAGCCCTCGTTGTCACCGGCGTGCGGCGCGGAAGCGGGGGTTGGCAGGCCTTCGCCGTTGATGCGCGCCTGCAGTTTCTCGATGRCCGCCTGCAGGCCACCGGCGTAGTCGCCATTGCGGAAGGCCGGCTTCATGGCCGTGTCGATGATCTGCCGCGCGGCCAGGTCGGGCACCGCGCCTTCGAGGGCCTTGGCCACCTCGATGCGCATCTTGCGGTCGTTCTTGGCGACGACGATCAGCAGCCCGTCACCCACTTCGCGGCGGCCGATCTTCCACTGGTCGGCGACGCGCTGGGCATAGGCGGCGATGTCCTCGGGCGCGGTCGTCGGCACCATCAGCACCACGATCTGCGGCCCCGACGCGCGCTCGTAGGCGGCCAGCCGGTCTTCGAGTGCCTGGCGCTGCGTGGCGTCGAGCGTGGCGGTCTGGTCGATGACGCGGGCATTCAGTCCCGGCACAGGCTGCACGCCCTGGGCCTGGACCCACGGCGCCGCCAACAGCAGCAGCAAGGCAGTCAGCCAGCGCATCGCGCGGCTACTTCGACGCGGCCGGTGCCACCGGCCTGGCCGTCGTGCCGAAGTCCACCGTCGGCGCCGTCGTGATGGCCGCCTCGTTCTGCACGGTGAAGTTGGGCTTGGCCTTGTAGCCGAACAGCATGGCCGTCAGGTTGTTCGGGAAGCTGCGCGTGTGGACGTTGTAGCTGGCCACTGTCTGGATGTAGCGGTTGCGCGCCACGGTGATGCGGTTCTCGGTGCCTTCGAGCTGCACGCGCAGATCCTGGAAGCCCTGGTTGGCCTTCAGGTTGGGATAGTTCTCGGTGACCACSAGCAGSCGSGACAGCGCGCTGCTCAGCTCACCCTGTGCGGCCTGGAACTTCTTCAACGCCTCGGGGTCGTTGACCAGCTCCGGCGTGGCCTGCACGCTGGTCGCGCGGGCGCGCGCCTCGACGACGCGGGTCAGCGTCTCCTGCTCGAAACTGGCCTCACCCTTGACCGTGTTGACGATGTTGGGAATGAGGTCGGCCCGGCGCTGGTACTGGCTCAGCACCTCGGCCCAGCTGGCGCTGACCTGCTCGTCAAGGGTCTGGAACTGGTTGTAGCCGCAGCCCGACAGGCTGGCGGCGGCCGCCACGGTGACGAGGATTCGGATCATGGACGCATCTCGCTGCTGGGAGGATGGCAGACAAGGGCAAACGACGCTCCCGCGACGCGCCGGATCGTGCCGGGGCCAGCAGGGATAATTTGGTCATGTTCGCCCCCCTGCAAAACGACACCTTCCTGCGCGCCTGCCTGCGCCAGCCCACCGAGCACACGCCCATCTGGCTGATGCGCCAGGCGGGCCGCTACCTGCCCGAGTACCGCGCCACGCGCGAGAAGGCCGGCAGCTTTATGGGCCTGGCCACCAACCGCGACTACGCCACCGAGGTGACGTTGCAGCCGCTGGAGCGTTTCCCGCTGGACGCCGCCATCCTGTTCAGCGACATCCTGACGGTGCCCGACGCGATGGGCCTGGGCCTGTCCTTCCAGCAGGGCGAGGGCCCGAAATTCGCAAGGCAGGTCCGCGACGAGGCCGCGGTGGCAGCGCTGGAAGTACCCGACATGGACAAGCTGCGCTATGTCTTCGACGCCGTCACATCCATCCGCGAGGCCTTGAACGGCCGCGTGCCGCTGATCGGCTTCTCCGGAAGCCCCTGGACCCTGGCCTGCTACATGGTGGAAGGCGGGGGCTCCGACGACTACCGCCTCGTCAAGAGCCTGATGTATTCGCGCCCCGACCTGATGCACCGCATCCTGGACGTGAACGCCCGCTCGGTGGCCGCCTATCTGAACGCCCAGATCGAAGCCGGTGCCCAGGCCGTCATGCTGTTCGACTCCTGGGGCGGCGTGCTGGCCGACGGCGCCTTCCAGCAGTTCAGCCTGGCCTATTCGCGCCAGGTGCTGAGCCAGGTGAAGACCGAGCACGGTGGCGTGCGCATTCCTCGGCTGCTGTTCACCAAGGGCGGCGGCCTGTGGCTGGACGAGATTGCCGACGCCGGCGCCGACGTCGTCGGCCTGGACTGGACGATGAACCTTGGCGCCGCCCGTGCCCGCGTGGGCGATCGGGTCGCGCTGCAGGGCAACCTCGACCCCAATGTGCTGTTCGCGCCACCCGAAACCGTACGTGCTCAGGCCCGGGCCGTGCTGGACAGCTTCGGCAAGCCCGCCGCCGGCCACGGCCATGTCTTCAACCTTGGCCATGGCATCAGCCAGTTCACACCGCCCGAGAGCGTGGAAGCCTTGGTGGACGAGGTTCACCAGCATTCGCGCCGCCTGCGAACTGCAGCCTGACAGGGCCGTCAAATCTGCAGTTCCGCGATGACTTATCCCCAAAATTCGGGAGGCGAGGGCGGCGGACTGTCGTTGGTGCGGCGCACCTAAGAGTTTTCCCGAATTCGTGCTAAGTGCTTGATTTTCAAGGCAGCACTCAAATGGCGCCGACGAACGGATTTGGGGCGGTTCGTCCCGCTCTGGCGCTCTATCGGCCCGCACGGGGCGATTTGCTCACAAACTTATCCACAGAAATTGTGGGCAACCCAAGAGCCTTTAAGAATCATGTACTTGCAGCCACTTGCTGAGCCACTGCTTCACAAGAAGCGCGGAGCTGCGCATGGCTGAAGCTGAAGGCCCTGCAACGGTGCGCGTGGCGGTCGACGCCCCTCAGCACAGCGGCTTGAATGGCCCGCTTGACTACGCGAGTGAGCAGGCGCTCGCATCAGGCACTTTGGTGCGGGTGCCGCTGGGCAAGCGTGAACTGCTGGGCATCGTCTGGCCGGGCGACGAAACCATGGCGCCAGACGTCACCCTGCGGCCGGTGGCCGCCGTTTTTGACGCGTTGACGCCGCTGGGCGCCGACTGGTGCCGGCTGCTGGATTTCGCCGCCGGCTATTACCAGCGCAGCGTAGGCGAACTGGCCAGCGCGGTGCTGCCGCCGCAGTTGCGTGAACTTTCGCCTGATCAGTTGGCTGCGCGTTTGCGCAAGCTGGACCGCAAGGTCGCCAAGGCGGTCGCCGTGCCGGAACCGGTCCGGCCCGAGCTGGCGCCGGAGCAGGCCGAGGCCGTCACCCGCATCACGGCCCAGATCGACGGCGGCGAGCGCAAGCCGCTGCTGCTGTTCGGCGTGACCGGCAGCGGCAAGACCGAGGTCTATCTGCGCGCCGCCGAAGCCGCGCTGGCGGCGGGCCGCCAGGTGCTGGTGCTGGTGCCCGAGATCAACCTGACGCCGCAACTGGAGGCCCGCTTTACCGAACGCTTCGCGGCGCTGCTGCCTCAGCCCCTGGCCATCGTGTCGCTGCACAGCGCGCTGACGCCGGCCCAGCGCCTGCAGAACTGGCTGGCCGCCCACCTCGGCCGCGCGCGGCTGGTGCTGGGCACGCGGCTGGCGGTATTCGCGTCGCTGCCCGAGCTGGGGCTGATCGTCGTCGACGAGGAACACGATCCCTCCTACAAGCAGCAGGACGGCGCCCGCTACTCGGCGCGCGACCTGGCCATCTGGCGCGCGCATGACCTCAAGGTGCCTGTCGTGCTCGGCTCGGCCACGCCGTCGCTGGAGAGCTGGCAGCACGCCGAAAGCGGCCGCTATGAGCGCCTGACGCTGGCCGCCCGCATCGGCGGCGGCGCGCTGCCCCGCGTCAGGCTCTTCGACATGAAGGCCTTGCCGCCCACCGCTGGCGTGACGACCGCGCTGACCGCGCCGCTGCTGGCCGAACTGAAGGCACGACTGGAGCGCGGCGAGCAAAGCCTCGTCTTCCTGAACCGCCGCGGCTATGCACCGGTGCTGCATTGCGGCGAATGCCAGTGGAAGAGCGACTGCCCCCACTGCAGCGCCTGGCGCGTCTTCCACAAGCGCGACCGCACGCTGCGCTKCCACCACTGCGGCTTCACGGAGCGCGTGCCAAGCGCCTGCCCGAACTGCGGCAACCACGACATCGCCCCCATCGGCCGCGGCACTGAGAAGCTGGAGGAGCAACTCGGCGAGGCCTTGCCCGGCGCGCGCGTGCTGCGCATCGATGCCGACTCGACGCGCCGCAAGGGCGAGTTGGAAGCGCAACTGCAGGCCGTGCATGACGGTGACGTTGACATCCTCGTCGGCACGCAGATGGTCACCAAGGGGCACGACTTCCGGCGCATCCGCTTCGTCGCCGCGGTGAACCCGGATGGGGCTCTCTTCAGCAGCGACTTCCGCGCGCCGGAGCGCCTGTTCGCGTTGCTGATGCAGGCGGGCGGCCGTGCGGGTCGTGATGCATCTGGCGAGACGCCGGCCGAGATGTGGGTGCAGACCTGGCACCGCGACCATGCCCTCTACCAGGCGCTGGCACGCCACGACTATGTGCGCTTCGCCAGCGACCAACTGGCCGAGCGCCGCTCCGCCAGCCTGCCGCCGTTTGCCCACCTGGCGCTGCTGCGCGCTGAGGCGCGCACGGTGGAGGCGGCCAAGGCCTTCCTGACGGCCGCCGCGGAGCTGATGCATGACGACGGCGTGCTGGTCTACCCGCCGGTGCCGCACGCGGTGGCCCGCGTGGCGGACGTGGAGCGCATGCAGATGCTGGTGGAGGCCACGCAGCGCGCACGGCTGCAGGCCTTCCTGCGCGGCTGGGTGCCGGAGCTGATCGCGCTCAAGCGCGAGCACAAGGCCGTGCTGCGCTGGGCCGTGGACGTGGATCCTTTGGCGATCTAACCAAGCCAGAATGCGGCGATGGACACCCATCGCCGCCACCTGCTGCAGCTGTCCCTGGCCGCCGGCCTCGCGCCCGGCTTATTGCGCCATGCGCGAGCGGACGTGGCGCCGCGCTTCGCGCTGGGCATCGCATCCGGTCACCCGACGCCTGACGGCATGGTGCTGTGGACCCGGCTGACCGGCGCTGACCTGCCGGCGCGCGTCGAGGTGCGCTGGGAGGTTGCGGAGGATGAAGCCTTTCAGCGCCGCGTCGCCTCGGGCACCGAGATCGCTGAAGGCGCCTGGGCGCACAGCGTGCACGCCGAGCCCGCAGGGCTCAAGCCCGGCCGCTGGTACTGGTACCGCTTCGAAGCCCTGGGCCAGCGCAGCCCGGCAGGCCGCACGCGCACCACGCCGGCCGCGGACGCACTGGAGCCGCTGCGCTTTGCCATCGCCAGCTGCCAGCGCTGGGACCACGGCTTCTTCGCCGCCTGGCGCCACATGCTGGCCGAGGAGCTGGACCTGGTCATGTTCCTGGGCGACTACATCTATGAATACGGCGCGGCACCGGGCCGCGTGCGGGCCGTGGAAGGCGGTGCTGCCGTGACGCTGGACCAGTACCGCGGCCGCTACGCGCAGTACAAGTCCGACCCCGCGCTGCAGGCCATGCATGCCGCCGTGCCCTGGCTGTACGTGTGGGACGACCACGAGGTCGAGAACGATTACGCCGGGCTGCGCGGCGAGAAGATCGCGCAGGACTTCCCGGCGCGCCGGGC
Source organism: Roseateles sp. P5_B10 (assembly GCF_056400485.1). Classification (NCBI taxonomy): domain Bacteria; kingdom Pseudomonadati; phylum Pseudomonadota; class Betaproteobacteria; order Burkholderiales; family Sphaerotilaceae; genus Roseateles; species Roseateles sp. P5_B10. The sequence continues at coordinate 1,515 of NZ_JBFULE010000005.1, read as the reverse complement.
CGCCGCCTACCAGGCCTGCTGGGAGCACCAGCCCCTGCCCAAGGCCTGGCGCCCGCGCGGTGTGGAGATGCGCATGCATGGCCGCCACACCTGGGGGCGGCTGGCCGTCATCCATGCGCTGGACGACCGCCAGTACCGCGACCCGCAGCTGTGCACCAAGGCCGGCAGATACGGCAGCAACACGCTGCCGCTGCGTGAGTGCCCGGAGCTGCTGGACCCGAAACGCACGCTGCTGGGCGCGGCCCAGGAACGCTGGCTGGCCGAGGGCTGGGACACCACGCCGGGCCGCTGGAATCTCGTCGCACAGCAGACGTTGATGGCGCGCATGAACTGGAACGCGACTGAGCCCACTTACTGGACCGACGGCTGGGATGGCTACGCGCCGGCCCGCAACCGGCTGCTGGCGACCGTGCGCGAACGCCAGGTGCCCAACGTCGTCGTGCTGGGCGGCGACGTGCATTCGCACATCGTGGCAGACCTGAAGGCCGACTTCGACGACCCCGACTCGCCCGTCGTCGCCAGCGAGTTCTGCGGCAGTTCCATCACCAGTTGGGGTGGCAAGCAGCAGCGGTTGGACGAGGTGTTGCCGCACAACCCGCACCTGCACTACGGCCGCAGCGACCAGCGTGGCTACATGGCCTTCGTGGTCGACAAGGCGGGGCTGCGGGCGGCGGTTCGGTCGCTGGACGATGCCCTGCGGCCTGACAGCGCCATCCGGACGGTGGCACGTTTCGCCGTGCAAGACGGCCGAGCCGGCGTGCAGCCCGCCTGACGGCAGCGGCTCAGCGCGGGCGCGGCGTGGGGGCCGTCAGCGCGGCGGCCAGCGCCGTGGCGCGGCGCGCCTCGGCCTGGCGGCGCAGCGTACGCGGCAGCAGCAGGCAGCCCGCCAGCGCGGCGAAAGTCAGCGCCAGGCTGCCGGGCTCGGGGATGCGGTTCAGGTTGACGTTGTCGAGGTTGCCGCCCAGGCCGTCGCTGGTGCCCACGGATGCGAAGCTCAGCAGGTTGCGGCCGGCCTGTGCCGTCAGGCTGAACTTGACCTCGGTCCATTGATTGCCGCTGCCGCCGAGGCCGCTCAGGGTGGCGCCGAGCTGCACGCCGTTCCAGAACGCCTGCATGCCGTTGGTCGACGCGGCCTGGAGCTCGCGCGGTGCATACCAGAAGCTCAGTTCATAGCGTGCGCCAGCGCTGAGGTTGTCGAGGTATTGACCCATCAGCGTGTTGCCGTTGGTGTCGAGTTCGAGGTAGTTGCGGCCGTCCTGGGCCGTGCCGGCGACGTTGTTGCGGACTTCGAAACCGCTGCCGGGACCGCCGAGCCAGGTCCAGCCCGGCGTGGTGGCCACGTTGACCCAGTTGCCGTTGGCCACGGCCGTGCTCTCGAAGCTGCCGTTGACGAGCAGGTTCACCGGTGCGGGGGCGGCCAGTGCGGAACTGCCGAAGGCAATCAGAGCGAGCAGGGACAGGGCGCGTTTCATGGGCGGGGGCAGGCGGTGTGATGACTGGCCGCGATTCTTTAGC
>NZ_JBFULE010000004.1:0-38218 GCF_056400485.1 Roseateles sp. P5_B10 | reverse complement strand
GGAGGAGAGCAAGGCATGGATCATGGTTCGGTCGTCCTTCACTTGAAGCTGGGGTCTTGGGAAATGTCGTTCAGCACGTTGCTGACAACCTGGTTGGTCATCTGGAACGCTGCTTCCTGAAGGTTGGGCATCTTGGTGGCATTGCCCGGTGTCGCGGCTGCGCCCATGGTCGTGTGGATGGCGTGACGTGCCTGCTTGACGACGGGTGCGGCGTCGCCCGACGCCCGGTAGGTGGCCGTGCAGATGTAGCCGTCCGACACTTGCGAGCCGGCGAGGCCGAAGGTCAGTCCGGTCACGAATCCCTTGGAGAAGGCGTTGTCGGTCAGCGGCACGTTGTTCAGCGTGATGCTGAGGACGRCCCCATTGGGCACGACGGCACTGCCCACTTCACTGAACATGCCGCTGGCCTTCACCTGGGCAGAGACGCGATCACGCAGCATGGCCGTGGCCTGCGCGTTGGCCACCCCCTTGGTCTGGAAGTCGAACAGCACCTGCACCGGCGCTGGAGCCGGCGGCTTCTTGAACTGCGCCGCTGCAATTTCCTTGGTGCTGCCGTCCAGATAGGCGCTGGCGCAGCCTCCCAACAAGGCCGTGGCGGCCAGCAGCGTGCCGAGCGCAGCTCGCCGCGCCCATTCCTTCAACGTAAACATGAGATCTCCCTGTTGCATCACACGCGCCGCTCTTCGACGGCGCGAACCGGTGTCGCCGGGTCGTCTTTGCCGGGGTGTGAGCCCGCGGCGACCTGGGCGGCGCGAACTATAGGGACGTACCGCGCCGTTGCCGGTCCGAACTATCCCCAGTCAGCGAGCGAAGGTGACGAATACCATCCGCGGGTGACCTCCCTCGACCTCGCCCTGCTCTATCTCGTGGCCGCCGTGCTGGGGGTGGTCGCCTGCCGCCTGCTGAAACTGCCGCCCATGCTGGGCTATCTGGCCGTCGGCGTGTTGATCGGGCCGAACGCCCTGGCTTTTGCCCACGATTCCGCCAGCATCCAGTACCTGGCCGAGTTCGGCGTCGTCTTCCTGATGTTCGCCATCGGGCTGGAATTCAACCTGCCCAAGCTGCGCGCGCTGAGGACGGCCGTCTTCGGCATCGGCATGGCGCAGGTGGCGCTGACCATTGCCGGCGCCATGCTCGGCAATGCGCTGCTGATCGCCGGCTTCGCGATGCTGGGCAGCGCCTGGCAGATGGGTTGGCAGGGGGCCCTGGTGCTCGGCTCGGCGATGGCCATGAGCTCGACRGCCATCATCGTCAAGCTGATGGCCGAGCGGCTGGAGCTGGAGAGCCCGCACGGCAAGCTCGTCATGGGCGTGCTGCTGTTCCAGGATCTGGCCGTCGTGCCGCTGCTGGTGCTGATCCCGGCGCTGAACAGCACCGGCAGCGAGATGATGAGCGCGCTGGCCTGGGCCGGGCTGAAGGCCGCGGCCCTGCTGACCCTGCTGCTCTACGGCGGCCAGAAGGTGATGCGCTGGTGGCTGACGCTGGTGGCGCGGCGCAAGAGCGACGAGCTCTTCATGCTCAACCTGCTGCTGGTCACGCTCGGCCTGGCTTGGCTGACCGAGCATTTCGGACTCAGCCTGGCCCTGGGCGCATTTGTGGCCGGCATGCTGATCTCGGAGACCGAGTACCGCCACCAGGTGGAGACCGACATCCGGCCCTTCCACGACGTGCTGCTGGGCCTGTTCTTCATCACCATCGGCATGAAGCTGGACTGGCGGCCGCTGGTGGACACCTGGTGGCTGGTCATCCTGCTCACCCTGGCGCCGGTGGCGGCCAAGTTCGCGCTGATCGCCGGCCTGGCCCGCCTGTTCAAGTCACCGCCGGGCGTTGCGCTGCGCACGGGCCTGTACCTCGCCCAGGCCGGCGAATTCGGCTTCGTGCTGCTGACGCTGGGCACCCAGCACGGCCTGGTGGCGCAGCAATGGGTCAGCCCGGTGCTGGCCAGCATGGTGCTGTCCATGCTGGGTACGCCCATCCTCGTCATGTACAGCAACCGCATCGTCATGAAGTTGTCCAGCAGCGACTGGCTGATGCAGTCGGTGCAGCTGACGATGATCGCCAAGAAGTCCATCCAGTCCGAGGCGCACGTCATCATTTGCGGCTACGGCCGCTCGGGCCAGAACCTGGCGCGGCTGCTGGAGGGAGAACACATTCCCTATATGGCCCTGGACCTCGACCCGGACCGCGTGCGCCAGGCCGCGGCGGCGGGCCAGAGCGTCGTCTTCGGCGACGCGGCCAAGGTCCAGAGCCTGATGGCCGCGGGCCTGGCGCGCGCCAGCGCGGTCGTCGTCAGCTACCACGACACGCCGTCGGCACTGAAGATCCTCGACCTCGTGCGAGCCCACGCGCCCAGGGTGCCGGTCGTCGTGCGCACCATCGACGACACCGACCTCGAGCGGCTCAAGACCGCCGGCGCCACCGAGGTCGTGCCCGAGGCCATCGAGGGCTCGCTGATGCTGGCCTCGCATGCGCTGGCATTGGTGGGGGTGCCGATGCGCCGCGTCATCCGCATCACGCGCGATGCGCGCGACAAGCGCTATGGCCTGTTGCGCGGCTATTTCCACGGCGCCGACGACGACACCGCCGACGAGCGCGACCAGGCCCGCCTGGCGTCGGTGACGCTGCCCACCGCCAGCCCGCATGCCGGCAAGTTGCTGGACGACCTGGCCCTGCACGCCCTGGGTGTCGCCGTGGTGTCACTTCGACGCGCCAACGGCAAAGGCCTGCTTGCTGACGGCGCGACGCTGGCCAGTGGTGACACCCTGGTCATCAGCGGCAAGCCGGAGGCCTTGGCGCTGGCCGAAGAGAAGCTGCTGGGCTAGGGCCTGGCAACGCGACCCATTGCCGCGCCATTGCCAGGCTCTGCCACCTGAGTGACAAGCGCCCGCGGGTCGCTGGGCCACACTGGCGCACCCCGCACTCGAAAGAAGCCGCGCCATGAACTTCGACTACAGCCCCAAGGTCGCGCAGATGCGTGAGCGCCTGCTTGCCTTCTTCGACGAGCACATCTATCCGAACGAGAAGCGCTATCTCGACGAGGTGGCTGCCAACCGTCGCGCCGGCAATCCCTGGGTGCCCACGAAGKTCATCGAGGAGCTCAAGCCCAAGGCCCGCGCGGCCGGTTTGTGGAACCTCTTCCTGCCCAAGTCCGCTCGCGCGCCCGAGGGCCTGTCCAACCTCGAATATGCGCCGCTGTGCGAGATCATGGGTCGCGTGTTCTGGGCGCCCGAGGTCTTCAACTGCTCGGCGCCCGACACCGGCAACATGGAGACGCTGGAGCGCTATGCGTCCGAGGGGCTGAAGGACAAATGGCTGGAGCCGCTGCTGCGCGGCGAGATCCGYTCKGCCTTCCTGATGACCGAGCCGGCCGTGGCTTCGAGCGACGCCACCAACATCGAATGCCGCATCGAGCGCGAYGGCGACGACTACGTCATCAACGGCCGCAAGTGGTGGAGCTCCGGTGCTGGCGACCCGCGCTGCGCCGTCTACATCGTCATGGGCAAGACCAACGCCGAGGCCGGCCGCCACGAGCAGCAGTCCATGATCGTCGTGCCGGCGAACGCGCCGGGCATCACGGTGGTCCGTCCGCTGTCCGTGTTCGGCTATGACGACGCGCCCCACGGCCACATGGAAGTCGAGCTGAAGAATGTGCGCGTGCCCGCCAGCAACATCCTGCTCGGCGAGGGCCGTGGCTTCGAGATCGCGCAGGGGCGCCTGGGCCCGGGCCGCATCCACCACTGCATGCGCAGCATCGGCGCTGCCGAGCGCGCCCTGCAGCTGCTGTGCGAACGCGCCATCGCCCGCACCGCCTTTGGCAAGACGATTGCCCAGCAGACGGTCACGCAGGAGCGCATCGCCGAGTCGCGCTGCATGATCGAACAGGCGCGCCTGCTGACGCTGAAGGCCGCCTACATGATGGACACGGTGGGCAACAAGGTCGCCAAGGCCGAGATCGCGATGATCAAGATCGTCGCGCCCAACATGGCCTTGCAGGTCATCGACTGGGCCATCCAGGTGTTCGGCGGCATGGGCGTCAGCGACGACACGCCGCTGGCCATGATGTGGGCACACCAGCGCACGCTGCGCCTGGCCGATGGCCCGGACGAGGTGCACCGCAATTCGCTCGCCAAGCTGGAGCTGGCCAGCCACATGAAGCTGCCGGCCGACAGGGTCTCGATGCCGGTGACGCGCGGCGGCTGATCGTTAGCCCCTTGTCCAGTCCGCCTCGCTGAATGCGGGCGCCCTGGTCGGTCTTGCAGACCGCGCCGCGGCAGGTGCCGCAGCTCTTCGGCAGGCACATCCCGCCCACTGGGCGCGATGTGTCCGGCCTCAGCCCCCKAGGGGACGGCGATGCTCGCGGCRTYGAGCCGCGAGCACATCGCCAGCGCAGGCCGRCCAGGTGAACTGGAGTCGGACACAAGMAGTCCCTGCGGACTGCTTGTGCCTACGGAAGGCCATGGGCCTCTGGCCCATGGCAGGCCCGGCGCTCGGCCGCGAACTCAGGTGGTCTGGCGGCGGCAGCCCAGCACGCCCGTCACGTGGTTCAGCACCTCGGGCGCCCAGCCCATGCCCATATGGCTGGCCTGCACCTCGATGTCTCGCGCCAGCGGCCAGCGGCGCGCGTGCGTGCAGGCTTCCCACGAGACGACACCGTCGCGGCGGCTGTACAGCGAGATCGTCGGCACCGGCGGCGGCTCCGCCAGGCGCTCGCGCAGCGCCGCCTCGGCGGGGGCCTCGCGCCCGTTCAGCAGGCGGAACAGCCAGCCCACGTTGGTGTCGTCGACGCTGCCATTGAAGGGCGTGCCGATGGTGACGACGTGGTGCACGCGGTCGTGCCAGCGCTTGGCCAGCTCGCGCGCATAGAAGCCGCCCAGGCTCCAGCCCACGAAGCTGACCTCGCGTGCCGGCGCCACGCGCTCGTGCAGCTTGTCGGCCAACGTCTCCAGCCAGGCATCGACGTCGCCCTTGGGCCCGGTGTTCATGCCCTGCCCCCAGTCCAGCGCCCGAAAGCCGGCGCGCTCCAGATGCCGGCGCAGCGGCCACAGCGTCAGGCCGTCCGTTCCCAGGCCCGGGAACAGCACCACGGTATGGCCGGCGCCGACCTGGCTGGGCGTCTTGCCCCACTGCATCAACGCGGCCCAGGCTTCCAGCGTGGCGCGCGCCGGCTCGGAGGCCAGCAGTGACAGGGCGGGCCGCCGGTTGGGTGCGGTGACGGGCTTGGGTGTCAGGGTCACGACGGGAGTGGAAGAGGTCATGGCTGTAGCGGCGCGAGCCGATGGGTCAGTCAATGGCCCCGATGCTGGCGTGCCGCACCGAGGCGTGGTGCCAGCGCGACGGCACAGGCGCTGTAGGACGGCACTGGCCGCTTGGGCGAAGCGCCCCACCCCCGCATTGGCGGGGTGAGCCCGGTGCTTCGGCTGACAGAATGCGGGCATGGCCAAGCCCGCACCCAAGCTCAATCCAGAAGAAGTCAAGCGTGTCATCGCCACCGCGTTCGAGGACACACCGCCCTACACCAAGGTGTTGCTGATGCATGGCATCGGCCATGGCGAGTTGGTGGCCCTGCTCAAGCGCGAGCTGACGCCGGCGGCCTACAAGCTCTGGACCGCGCGCGGCAGGTCGAGCAAGGGACCGACCAAGCGGGCCACCTGGCCCCATGGTCGTTGACGTGAAGCTCGACCGCCGGTCTGTCCTCGCGCTGCTCGCCGCCCTGGCCGCCTGCAGCGACCCGGATGCGCGCATCCGCAACCGCATCGATACCGGCTGGCACCGGGACGATCTTGAGGCCCTGCTGCTGCACTGGCATGCTCATGCGCTGCGGCCCGACGGCAGCTTCCAGCTGGCCTTCAACCGCGCTTGGCAGCCCCAGCCCCAGCCGGAACTCGAGCTGATCGGCCAGGCCCGCCTCGTCTACGCCTTCGCCGCTGGCCATGAGTTCATCCCAGATGCGGGTTATCTCAAAGTGGCCCGGCGGGGCGCCGACTATCTGTTGCAGCGCTTCCGCGACCCGGTGCATGGCGGCTTCTTCCACACCGTGGGAGCGGACGGCATCCCGCGCGCCTCGATCAAGCGCGCCTACGGCCATGCCTTTGCGTTGCTGGCGCTGGCCGAGATCTACCGCATTGGAGGCGATGTGCGCTATCGCGATGCGGCCCTGCAGGCCTGGCGCGAGATCGAACTCAACTTCTTCGAGCCGGCCGGTGGCCTCTACAACGAATGCGAGCGTGACTTCAAGCCCATTCCGGGCGCGCGCACGCAGAACCCGGTCATGCACATGTTCGAGGCGCTGCTGGCTCTGCGCGATGCCACCGGCGACAAGACCGTCGAGGCCGGCGCCCGGCGCCTGGGCGACTTCGTCGCCTACAAGCTGCTGCAAGGACAGGCCGAGGGCAGCGCCCACATCCCCGAGTGGTACGACGAGGGCTGGAAGCCCTTGCCGACGCGGGAAGCCGGCGGCTATATCGACATCGGCCACCAGTTCGAATGGAGCCATCTGCTGATGAAGGGCGCGCTGGTGTCGCCCATCTATGCCCAGGTGGCCGAGCGAGTGCTCGCCTATGCGCTGGCCACCGGCTATGACGACATCGACGGCGGCTGCGGCCTGAAAGCCTTTCCGGACGGAGGCAAGGCCGACGCGCACAAGGGCTGGTGGCAGCAGGCCGAATGCCTGCATGCCCTGCTCGTCGCGGGCCAGGCCACGGGCCGCAACGACCTGTGGCGGCGCTACGAGCAGACGCAGGGGCTGATCAAGACCCAGCTCATCGACGCCGAGCATGGCGGCTGGCGCGCGGCCGATGCCCTGCCCTGCAAGAGCGGCGGCTGCCGTGATGCGCAGCCCGATCCCTATCACATGGTGCGCCTGCACCAGGCGGCGCTCAAGGTCGCCAGCTGACGCTCAGCCCGGGCGCAGGTCGCCCATGCCGGCGTATCGCCGCAGTGCGCCGGACGCCGAGATCAGCAGCAGGCCCCCGGCGATGCCGATGGCGGTCACCACCCCGTAGAGCGACAGCCCCGTCGGCAGCAGCCAGCCATAGAGCTGGCCGGCCAGCAGGCCGGCCGTGGCCTTGGCCAGCATCCAGGCGCCCATCAACGTGGCCGCCCAGCCGGCTGGCGCATACCGTGACACCACGGCCAGCCCGATGGGCACGACCAGCAGCTCGGCCAGCGTCTGCACGCCGATGACGCCGACCATCATCCAGGCCGGAATGACCTCGCCCTGCGCGGCGCGGCCCTGCAACGCCTGCAGCAGCACGAAGCTCAGGCCCAGCACCATCATGCCCAGGCCCTGCACGCGAAATTCCGGCCAGCCCAGCCGCGAAAGCAGGCGCGCTGACAGCGGCGCCAGCAGGATGACGAGCAGGGGGTTCACGGCCAGGAACTGCGCGGCGGTCAGCTCGATGCCGAGGAATTGCGGCGAGACGTGGTCGCGCACGAACAGCGTCATCGCGCCAGCCGCCTGTTCGTAGCCGATGTAAAAGCAGATGGCCACCAGCGACATCAGCAAGATGACCTGGATGCGGCGCCGCGCCTGCGCATCAGTCCAGGCCGCGCGTGCCGGCTCGGGCGCTGGCGCAGCCACAGGCGGCAACCAGCGCCAACCGGCCATGAAAACCACGACGCCGACGGCCATGCCCGCCGCGGCAGACATGAATCCATAACCCCAGCCGTGGCGCTGCGCCAGATACCCACCGATCAGCGCGGACAGGGCCGCGCCGATATTGATGCCCATATAAAACACCGTATACCCACCCTGGCGCCGCGCGTCGTCTGGCAGATATAGCGCACCGACCATGGCCGTCGTGGTGGGTTTGAAAAGGCCGGTGCCCACCGCCAGCAAACCCAGGCCCAGGGTGACGGGCTGGCCCGCGCCGAGTGCGACATGGCCGGCCATCATCAGCAGCATGCCCAGCAGCACCGCGCGACGCTGGCCCAGGAGGCGGTCCGCCAGCCAACCGCCGAAGATGGCGCAGAAGAACGCCGAGCCGGTATACATGCCGACGACCGAAACTGCGTCGGCCCGCGAATATTGCAAAGCCTCCACCAGATACAGCACCAGCAGCGAGCGAACGCCGTAGAAACTGAATCGCTCCCACATTTCAGCGCCGGCGAGCACAAACAGGCCGAACGGTTGGCGGAGGTTTGCAGTGGGTGGCGAAATAACCTCGGCGGACATGGATCAAGGGTTTGGGGCGGCGGCTTTCGATAATAGGGGCGCGCCATCACCCGGCCGTCAGGGTCATTGCCGCCTTCCTGGTAAATACCCGCGGTAATGATGCGAAAACCAGCATCGATAAATCCAAAAATGTGATTAGTCGCGAATCGGTCGGGCCCCTAGCATGATTTCAGACCCGAGCCACCGGCCCCCGAGAGGCCGACGCTRCCAGGGTTGGATCTGCACCCATAACGATTTCCGGAGACAAGATGAAGCAACAAGGCCTGGCGCCGCGGCATGCGCGTGCCCATTTCCAGAATTTCCCGAGCTTTGCCCTGAGCCTGACGGCCGCCGCCGCGCTGGCCGCCCTGTCCGGCAGCGCGCTGGCGCAGCAGGCCGCCGCGGCCGCTGCCGACCAGCAGCTGGAGACTGTCGTCGTCACCGGCGCCCGCGCCTCGGCCGAGACGGCGCAGGCCATCAAGAAGAATTCCGACCAGGTCGTCGACTCCATCGTCGCCGAGGACATCGGCAAGTTCCCCGACAAGAACGTTGCCGAGCTACTCGGCCGCGTCACCGGCGTGCAGATCCAGCGCGGCAACGGCGAGGCCGGCACGGTCATCGTGCGCGGCTTGGGCGGCATCGTCACGCTGCTGAACGGCCGCGAGTTCTTCTCGGACTCGGGCCGCAGCCTCTATCTGGCCGACGTGCCGGCGACGATGCTCAAGCGCATCGACGTCTACAAGACCCAGGAAGCCAGCCTGCCCGAAGGCGGCACGGCCGGCGTCATCGATGTGCGCACCAACCGCCCCTTCGACTTCAAGGGCGCCCAGTTCGTCGTCAACGGCCGCATGGAGCACCGCGACAAGGCCGACGTCAACAACCCTGACCTGAGCGGCATGGCCTCCAACCGCTGGAAGACCGACCTCGGCGAGGTTGGCGCCCTGTTCGGCCTGTCCTACCAGCGCGGCAAATACCACGATGAGCGCGCATGGGTCGGCGACCCGCTGACCTTCACGAACGCCGGCCGCAGCATCGTCGGCTCCGACGCCGTCGGCCGCGTGCTCGACCTGGGCGACCGCAAGCGCCTGGCCGGCAACTTCGCGCTGCAGTGGAAGCCGAGCGCCGACAAGGAGGTCTACCTGGAAGGCTTCGGCACCAGCATCAATCACCGCTTCCAGCAGTCCTTCCTGGTGGCCGGTGCGCCGGTCTTCGAGCCGACCTCGGTGGTGACCGTCAAGCCCGGCACCAACTTCATGGACACGGTCACCAACACCAACTACAACGGTTGGGGCTTCACTTCCACGCAGGCCAAGCACGACACGGTCAGCAATGCCCAGGTGGCCCTGGGCGGCCACTGGGACGTGACCGACCGCCTGCGCCTGTCCACCGAGCTGGTCCGCACCAACAGCCAGATCGACTGGGTCAACCGCATCCTGGACACCGGCTACTCGCCCACCAGCACGGTGGCCAAGGTGCAGGACGGCGGCGGCTACATCAACTACCCCAACCTGGACTTGACCAGCAAGGCCAACTTCCGCATCAACGGCGGCGTGGATGTGCGCGGCGAGCGCGAAGGCAAGAACACTGACTGGCGCGGCGACGCGACCTATGACATCGGCGACGGCTTCTTCCGCGAGGTCAGCGGCGGCGTGCGCCTGGCTAAGCGCAGCGCCATGTCCATCGGCACCACCATGCCCTGGACGACGAGCTTCTCGGCCGTGGGCAAGTCGACGGCCGATGCCGCGCTGGCGGAGATGTTCTCGGTGTCGCCGCCCACCTGGGGCGACTACGGCGTCAAGCAATACGTCTATGCCGACCGCGACTGGCTGCTGAACAACGGCGAAGCCTTCCGCAAGCTGCTGACCAACGGCAACGGCGCGCTGACGGCCTATGACCCGATGACGCTGTTCGATGACAGCGAGACGACCCAGGCGATCTACGGCCGCACCAAGTTTGGCTTCAACGCCGGCGGTGTGCCGGTGACCGGCGTGTTCGGCCTGCGTGTCGTGCGCACCGAGCAGAAGCTGATGGGCAACTCCCGCAATGCCAGCACCGGCGTCATCACGCCGGTCAACATCGACACCTCGCGCACCGACGCGCTGCCGACGCTGTCGCTGAAGGCCGAGCTGACGTCCAAGCTGATCGCTCGCCTGGTGACCGGCAAGGCCATCGAGCGCCCGAACTTCGTCGACTACAACCCCGGCATCACTTTCACGCCCCCGGGCGGCGGCGTCACCTACGGCACGGCCAACGGCGGCAACCCGCAGCTCAAACCGACCGAGTCCACCAATGTGGACGCGGCGCTGGAGTACTACTTCGCCCGCACCGGCTCGGTGACGGCCACGGCTTTCGAGCACAAGTTCAAGAACCGTGTGTACTCGCAGACGGTCGAGACGACGATCGGTGGCGTGCCTTACCGCATCACGCAGCCGATCAACATCAACAAGGCCAATCTGCACGGCTACGAGCTGAGCTACCGCCAGTTCTACGACTTCCTGCCCGGCTGGCCTGGCGGCTTCGGCCTGGAGGCCAACTACACCTTCATGACCGGCAAGCAGACCGACCCGAACGGCGTGGTCGGCCCCTTCCTGGGCCAGTCCAAGTCGGCCTACAACCTGGTCGGCCTGTACGAGTACGGTGACATCTACGCCCGTCTGGCCTACAACTGGCGCAGCAAGTTCCTGGCCGAAAAGCCCTACCGCACGACCGGCCGCGAGCTGTGGGTGGCGCCGCTGCGCACGCTGGACGCCTCGTTCGGCTACAGCTTCAACAAGCAGCTGACGATGTCGGTGGATGTCACCAACCTGCTCAACCAGTCCTATCACGACTACTTCGACCAGACCCCGTCGCTGGTGCGCGACGTGCGCTACTACGACCGCACGGTGGGGGTGTCGGTGCGCTGGAAGCTTTGAACCCGGCGACCCTCGGCTCGTCCAGGGCGTTGCAGGCGCCTCGCCGGTAACGCCCCTTTTTATGCCGCCGTACCCATGTCTGACCTGCTTGAACCGCTGATCCGCCAGCGCGCCGACCCCCACGTCTCGCGCCACGCTGATGGCTTCTATTACTTCACCGCCTCGGTGCCGCAGTACGACCGCATCGAGATCCGCCGCGCCCTCACCATCGAGGGCCTGGTGGATGCGCCGGTCTTTGACGTCTGGCACAAGCCCGACACGGGGCCGTATTCCGAGCTGGTCTGGGCGCCCGAACTGCATTTCAACGACGGCGCCTGGTATGTCTATTTCGCGGCGGCGCCGACCCGCGCGCTGGACGGCCTGGGCATGTTTCAGCACCGCATGTATGCGATCAGGAACATCGCCCAGGACCCACTGGGCGGCCCCTGGGAGTTCCTCGGCCAGGTCGACTCCGGCATGGACAGCTTCTGCCTGGACGCGACCACCTTCACGCACCGCGGCCAGCTCTATTACCTGTGGGCGCAGAAGGACCCGGCCATCCCGGGCAATTCCAATCTCTATATCGCGCCGATGAGGACGCCCTGGCAACTGGGCGGCGCGCCGGTGTTGTTGAGCCGGCCCGAATACGACTGGGAGTGCCGCGGCTTCCTGGTCAACGAAGGGCCGTCGGTGCTGCAGCGAAACGGCCGTGTCTTCATCAGCTACTCGGCCAGCGCCACCGACGAGAACTACGCGATGGGCCTGCTGTGGGCGGACGACGGCGCCGACCCGCTGGACCCGGCGAGCTGGCGCAAGTCCGTCCAGCCGGTCATGCGCAGTTGCGCCGAGGACAGCGTCTTCGGCCCTGGCCACAACAGCTTCACGACGGGCCGGGACCCCGACGAGGTGCTGCTGGTCTATCACGCCCGCACCTGCACCGAGATCGTCGGCGACCCGCTGTGGAACCCCGACCGGCACAGTTTCGTGAAGCCGCTGCGGTGGTCGGCCGACGGCATGCCGCTGTTTGGCAAGCCTTCCCGGCTTGATTGATGCCGGTTTCGATATCGATACGTTGTGGAATTTGATTGGATCGCGTATCCCTCGGCCCCTAGCATCGTTTGACGGGCTGCCCGCGTCTGCATGGCGCAGCCAGCTCCATGAAGCGGCAAACCTGCGTGCCGGGAACGACATCGAGACAACACATGACGACTGACGACAAGAAGAGCAAGGTCAAGCTGCGCTCCGCCGAGTGGTTCGGCACCCAGGACAAGAACGGTTTCATGTACCGCTCCTGGATGAAGAACCAGGGCATCCCCGACCATGAATTCCAGGGCAAGCCCATCATCGGCATCTGCAACACCTGGAGCGAGCTGACCCCCTGCAACGCCCACTTCCGCAAACTGGCCGAGCACGTCAAGCGCGGCATCCTGGAGGCGGGCGGCTTCCCGGTCGAGTTCCCGGTGTTCTCCAACGGCGAGAGCAACCTGCGCCCGACCGCCATGCTCACGCGCAACCTCGCCAGCATGGACGTCGAGGAAAGCATTCGCGGCAACCCGATGGACGCCGTCGTGCTGCTGGTGGGCTGCGACAAGACCACGCCGGCCCTGCTGATGGGCGCGGCCAGCGTCGACGTGCCGGCCATCGTCGTCACCGGCGGCCCGATGCTCAACGGCAAGCTCAAGGGCAAGAACATCGGCTCGGGCACGGCCGTGTGGCAGCTGCACGAGCAGGTCAAGGCCGGCGAACTCAGCATGCACGACTTCATGGCCGCCGAGGCCGGCCACTCGCGCTCGGCCGGCACCTGCAACACCATGGGCACGGCCTCGACGATGGCCTGCATGGCCGAGGCGCTGGGCACGTCCCTGCCGCACAACGCCGCGATTCCCGCCGTCGATGCGCGCCGGTATGTGCTGGCCCATCTGTCGGGCATGCGCATCGTCGAGATGGTGTGGGAGCAGCTGACGCTGTCCAAGGTGCTGACCAAGGAAGCCTTCGAGAACGCCATCCGCGTCAACGCCGCCATCGGCGGCTCGACCAACGCCGTCATCCACCTGAAGGCCATCGCCGGGCGCATCGGCGTGGACCTGGAGCTGGAGGACTGGACCCGCATCGGCCGTGGCACGCCCACCGTCGTGGACCTGCTGCCTTCGGGCCGCTTCCTGATGGAAGAGTTCTATTACGCCGGCGGCCTGCCCGCCGTCATCCGCCGCCTGGGCGAGGGCGGCCTGCTGCCGCACAAGGACGCGCTGACCGTCAACGGCAAGAGCCTGTGGACCAACTGCGTGGACGCGCCCATCTATGACGACGAAGTCATCCGCCAGCTGGACAAGCCGCTGATCGCCGACGGCGGCATCTGCATCCTGCGTGGCAACCTGGCGCCGCGCGGCGCCGTGCTCAAGCCCTCGGCCGCCACGCCCGAGCTGATGAAGCACCGCGGCCGTGCCGTCGTGTTCGAGGACTTCGAGGACTACAAGGCGCGTATCGTCGATCCCGACTTGGACGTCGACGCCAACTCAATCCTCGTCATGAAGAACTGCGGCCCCAAGGGCTACCCCGGCATGGCCGAGGTCGGCAACATGGGCCTGCCCCCGAAGCTGCTCGCCGCTGGCGTCAAGGACATGGTGCGCATCTCGGATGCGCGCATGAGCGGCACCGCCTACGGCACCGTCGTGCTGCACGTCGCGCCCGAGGCGCGCGCCGGTGGGCCGCTGGCCGTCGTCAAGGAGGGCGATTTCATCGAGCTCGACTGCGCTAGCGGCCGCCTGCACCTGGACGTGCCGGAGGCCGAGCTGGCCGAGCGCCTGGCCGCCTGGGCCGCGGCACAAACCGTCGACCCCCAGGACGCCAGTGGCTATCGGCACCTCTACGTGCAGCACGTGCTGCAGGCCGACGAAGGCTGCGACTTCGATTTCCTGCGCGGCAAGCGCGGCTCTGCCGTCCCGCGCCATTCCCATTAAGGACGCCTCATGAGCAACACTATCCAAGGCCTGGCGCTGATCGGCGGCCAGCCGGTACGCGGCGCCGGCAAGCCCTTCCAGGCTTTCGACCCGGGCAAGAACGAAGCCATCGGCCCCGACTTCAACGCCGTCGATGCCGCCCAGGTGTCCGAAGCCTGCGCGCTCGCCGGCGCCGCCTTCGACGCCTACCGCGCGACGACGGATCAGGAGCGTGCCGATTTCCTGGAGCAGATCGCCGCGCAGATCCTGGCGCTGGGCGACGACCTGATCGTGCGCGCCATGGCCGAGACCGGCCTGCCGCGTGCCCGCCTGGAAGGCGAGCGTGGCCGCACGATGAACCAGCTCAAGCTGTTCGCCGAGCTGCTGCGCGAAGGCAGCTGGCAGGACGCCCGCATCGACACGGCGCTGCCCACCCGCACACCGCCGCGGCCGGACCTGCGCCTGCGCTTCGTCGGCGTCGGCCCGGTGGCCGTATTCGGCGCCAGCAACTTCCCGCTGGCCTTCTCGGTCGCCGGTGGCGACACCGCCGCGGCCCTGGCCGCCGGCTGCCCGGTCGTCGTCAAGGCGCACTCGGCCCACCCGGGCACGTCCGAGCTGGTCGGCCGCGCGGTCGTCGAGGCGGTCAAGCTGTCCAACCTGCCCGCCGGCGTCTTCGCGCTGCTGACCGGCAGCGGCCACGGCATCGGCGACACGCTGGTGCGCCACCCGGCTATCCAGGCTGTCGGCTTCACCGGCTCGCGCAGCGGTGGCATCGCGCTGATGGCCGCGGCGGCTTCGCGGCCCCAGCCCATCCCGGTCTACGCCGAGATGAGCAGCATCAACCCCGTCGTCCTGCTGCCTGGCGCGCTAGCCGCGCGCGGCGCCGAGATCGCGACCGGCTTTGCGGGTTCGCTGACGATGGGCGTCGGCCAGTTCTGCACCAACCCTGGCCTGGTGCTGGGCCTGGCCAGCGCGGACTTCGACCGCTTCGCCAGCGCCGCTGCCGAGGCCCTCAAGCCCATGCCGGCCGCCACCATGCTGACTCCCGGCATCGCCGGCGCCTACCAGCGCGGCGAGGACCAGCTTGCCGGCCAGCCTGCCGTGGACACGTTGCTGCGCGGTGAATCGAGTGCCTGCAAGGGTGCGCCCAGCCTGTTCAAGACGACCGGCGCGGCCTTCCTGGCCAACCACGCGATGCAGTCCGAGATCTTCGGCCCCGCCTCGCTGCTGGTGGCCTGCTCGGACCTGGACGAACTGCTCGCCGTCATCGAGAGCCTGGAAGGCCAGCTGACCGCGACGCTGCAGCTGCAGGACGACGACGAGGCCGACCTCGCCGCCGCCCGCCGCCTGCTGCCGGCGCTGGAGCGCAAGGTCGGCCGCATCCTGGCCAATGGCTACCCGACGGGCGTCGAGGTGTCGACGGCCATGGTCCATGGCGGCCCCTTCCCGGCGACCAGCGACGGCCGCAGCAGCTCGGTCGGCACGGCCGCCATCCAGCGCTTCCTGCGCCCGGTCTGCTACCAGAACATGCCGCGCGCGCTGCTGCCGCCGGTGCTGCGCGAACCGAACGAGCGTGGCCTCTGGCGCCGCCGCGACGGCGCGCTGACGCGCAACTGAAGATCAACACAAGACAAACGACAGGAGACAAGACGATGAAGAAGCAACTGCTCGCCAAGGTGGTCGCGCTGGGGGCGACCCTGGCCCTGGGCGCCAGCGCCCTGGCCGCCGACATCAAGCTGGTGGTCAGCCCCGACCAGCCCGGCCCCGTCATCCACCGCAACATCTACGGTCAGTTCGCCGAGCACCTGGGCACCGGCATTTACGAGGGCATGTGGGTCGGTCCCGACTCCAAGATCCCCAATGTGCGCGGCTGGCGCAAGGACGTCGTCGCGGCGCTCAAGGAGCTCAAGGTGCCGCTGGTGCGCTGGCCCGGCGGCTGCTTCGCCGACGAATACCACTGGCGCGAAGGCATCGGCCCGCGCAAGCAACGCCCGGTCAAGGTCAACAGCAACTGGGGCGGTGTGCCCGAGGACAACGCGGTTGGCACGCACGAGTTCTTCGACCTGGTCGAGCAGATCGGCGCCGAGGCCTACGTCAACGGCAACCTGGGCACCGGCAGCGCGCAGGAAATGTCCGAATGGCTGGAGTACATGACGGCCGAGGGCAAGTCCTCACTGGCCGAGCTGCGCCGCAAGAACGGCCGCGACAAGCCCTTCCGCGTGCATTACTTCGCCGTCGGCAACGAGACCTGGGGCTGCGGCGGCAACATGCGCCCCGAGTACTACGCCGACCAGTTCCGCCAGGTCGCCTCCTTCCTGAGGGCGCCCGGCCACAACCGGCCCATCATCATCGCCAGCGGCGGCAACGGCATGCAGACCGAGTGGACCGACGTGCTCAGCAAGGGCGTGCCGGGCGTCAACGCGATCTCCCACCACGCCTACACCCTGCCCACCGGCAACTGGGAAAAGAAGGGCGCGGCCATCGGCTTCCCCGAGAGCGAATGGATCTCGACGCTGGGCAACGTCCAGCAGATCGAGCAGATGATCGCCAAGAACTCGGCCGTCCTCGACAAGAACGACCCCAGCAAGAAGATCGGCTYCTACTTCGACGAGTGGGGCAGCTGGTATGACGCGGACCCCGGCACCAACCCCGGCTTCCTGGTCCAGCGCAACACGCTGCGCGACGCGCTGCTCGCGGCCCTGCACTTCAACGTCTTCCACGCCCATGCCGACCGCGTGCAGATGACCAATATCGCGCAGATGGTCAACGTGCTGCAGGCCATGATCCAGACGACCAAGGACAAGCTGGTCCTGACGCCGACCTACCACGCCTTCGCGCTGTACACGCCCTTCCAGGACGCGACCTCGCTGCCCGCCAAGATCGAGAACAACCCGGTCTACAAGGTCGGCGCGGCCGAGATGCCGGGCCTGAGCGTGACGGCCGCGCGGGCCAAGGACGGCAAGCTCTACGTCGGCCTGGTCAACGCCAACCCCAACCAGCCCGCCGAGCTGAGCGTGCAGGTCGGCGCCGGTGCAGCCAAGGCCGCGCGCGGCAAGCTGCTGACCGCCGCCGCGATGGATGCGCAAAACGAACTGGGCAAGGCGCCGCTGGTCACGCCGCAGGCCTATGAGGCGCAGGCCGTCGGCGGCAAGCTCACGCTGAAGCTGCCTGCCAAGTCCGTCCTGGTCGTCGCCATCGAAGGCTGAGCCATGAGCGCCCCCAAGCGACGCGAGTTCCTCGCGGGCGCAGCCGTGCTCACCTTGACGGCCTGCGGCGGGGGCGGCGGCGACTCGCCGGCGCCTTCGCCTGCACCGACGCCGGCACCCGCTCCGCCTCCCGCACCTGCACCCGCGCCCGCGCCGGCCCCAGCGCCTGCGCCTTCGCAGGCACCGGTGAGCTTCGCCAACGTCGCCGTGCATGACCCCTCGGTCATCCGCACCGACGGCACCTTCTACGTCTTCGGCTCCCATCTCGCCGCGGCCAAGACGACGGACCTGATGAACTGGACCAAAGTGGCCGATGGCGTCAACGACGCCAACGCGCTGTTCGGCAACAAGGTCACGACGGCCCTGGCGGATACCTTCGCCTGGGCCCAGGTCACCGACCTGTGGGCGCCCGACGTCGCAAGGCTCGACGACGGCAAGTTCTACATGTATTACTGCGCCTGCAAGGGCGACTCTCCGCGTTCGGCGCTGGGCGTGGCCGTGGCCGACAAGGTGGACGGCCCCTACGTCAACAAGCAGATCCTGCTGAAATCGGGCATGTGGGGGCTGCCCAGCGAGGACGGCACGGTCTATGACGCGACCGTCCACCCCAACGTCGTCGACCCCCAGGTGTTCAAGGACGCAACGGGCAAGCTGTGGATGATCTACGGCTCCTACTCGGGCGGCCTGTTCATCCTGCAGCTGAACGCGACGACCGGCCTGCCGCTGCCGGGCCAGGGCTACGGCAGGCACCTGATGGGCGGCAACCATGCGCGCATTGAAGGGGCCTACGTTCTCTACAGCCCGCAGAGCCAGTACTACTACCTGTTCACGTCCTTCGGCGGCCTGGATGCGGCCGGCGGCTACAACGTCCGCGTGACGCGGTCCCTGCAACCCGATGGGCCCTACGTGGATGGTGCCGGCACCGACATGGCCACCGTCAAGGGTGCGGCCGGCACGGTCTTTGACGACGCCAGCATCACGCCGCACGGCATGAAGCTGATGGGCGGCCACCAGTTCGCCAACGCGGCCGGCGAGACCGGCACGGCGCTGGGCTATGTCTCGCCGGGCCACAACTCGGCCTACCACGACGCGGCCACCGGTCAGTACTTCATCATCTTTCACACGCGCTTCCCTGGCACCGGCGAGGTCCACGAGGTGCGGGTGCACGAGATGCATCTGAACGAGGACGGCTGGCTCGTCGTCGCGCCGCTGCGCTACGCGCCGCTGAGCCTGGCCACGCCGGCGCAGACGGCCGACGTCAGCGCCGCGCAGGCGGCCGGCAACTACAAGCTCGTCAACCATGGCAAGGACATCACGGCAGTGAGCAAGACTTCGATCAACGTCACGCTGAACGCCGATGGCACGCTCGGCGGCGGCATGACAGGCAACTGGATGCACAAGGGCAGCAACAAACTGAGTGTGGTGAGCGGCGGAGCGACCTATGCCGGCGTACTGTCCCGGCAATGGAACACCAACTCCAGCGCATTCGTCGTGACCTTCAGCGCGCTGTCCTCCGGCGGCGTGTCGCTGTGGGCGGTTCGCACAGGGAGCTCGCAATGAAACGCCTTCTCGCCATCTTCGCCCTCGCGCTGTGTGCCCACGGCGCGCATGCGGCGACGCAAGCCTTTGCGCTGGATCGTGTACGTCTACAGGACGGGCCGTTCCTCGACGCGCAGAGCACCGACCTGCGCTACCTGATGGCGCTCGACCCCGAGCGCCTGCTGGCGCCCTTCCGCCGCGAGGCCGGCCTGCCGGTGCCTACGCCCAGCTACGGCAATTGGGAGTCCCACGGCCTGGACGGTCACATGGGCGGCCACTATGTTTCAGCGCTGGCGCTGATGTGGGCCTCCACCGGCGACGCTGAGGTCAAGAAGCGACTGGACTACTTCATCGCCGAACTCAAGCGCTGCCAGGACAAGCTCGGCAACGGCTACATCGGCGGCGTTCCCGACGGCGCCAAGGCTTGGGGCCAGGTGGCCGCGGGCGAGCTCAAGGTCGAAAGCTTCGGACTCAACGGGCGCTGGGTGCCCTGGTACAACCTCCACAAGACGTTCGCCGGCCTGCGCGACGCCTGGGTGCACGCCGGCAATGCCGACGCCAAGGCCATGCTCGTGCGCCTGAGCGACTGGGCGCTGCGCCTGACCACGCCGCTGAGCGACGCGCAGATGCAGGACATGTTGCGCGCCGAGCACGGCGGCATGAACGAGGTGCTGGCCGACGTGGCCGAGATGACCGGCGACCTGCGCTACCTGGCGCTGGCGCGGCGCTTCTCGCACCGGGCCATCCTGCAGCCGCTCGCGGCCGGCCAGGACAAGCTCACCGGCCTGCATGCCAACACGCAGATCCCCAAGGTCATCGGCTTTGCGCGCATCGCGCAGCAGGCTGGCGAGGACGAGGGCTGGCGCGCGGCGGAGTTCTTCTGGCGCACCGTCGTCGAAAAGCGCAGCGTGGCGATCGGCGGCAACAGCGTCAAGGAGCACTTCCATCCGGCCGACGACTTCAAGCCGATGCTCGACGCGGTGGAAGGCCCCGAGACCTGCAACAGCTACAACATGCTCAAGCTGACCGCGCTGCTGGCGCAGGCCCGGCCGAAGCAGGGCGCGGGAACGGGCAAGTACGCCGACTACTACGAGCGCACGCTCTACAACCACATCCTCGCGTCCCAGCACCCGGGCGATGGCGGCTTGGTCTACTTCACGCCGATGCGGCCGCAGCACTACCGCGTCTACTCCAAGGTGGACGACAGCATGTGGTGCTGCGTGGGCTCCGGCATCGAGAGCCACGCGCGTCACGGCGAGTTCATCTACGCGCATGAGGGCGACGACGCACTGGTCGTCAACCTCTTCGTCGCCTCCAAGCTGGACTGGCGCGAGCGCGGCATCAAGCTCACGCAGTCCACCCGGTTCCCCGACGAGTCGCGCACGCGGCTGACGGTGGACGGCGCCGGCAGCTTCGCGCTCAAGGTTCGCTACCCCGGTTGGGTCGCGCCCGGCGCGCTGAGGGTCAAGCTGAACGGCAACCCCGTCAAGGTGACGGCCAAGCCCGGCGACTATGTCGAACTGCGCCGCGACTGGAAGGCCGGCGACCGGGTCGACATCGAGCTGCCCATGCGCACGACGCTGGAGCCCATGCCCGGCCTGAAGAACTACGTCGCCGTGCTGCACGGCCCCATCGTGCTGGCCGCCAAGACGCCGCAGCCGGGCGAGACGCTGAACTTCATGGCCGACAGCGCGCGTGGGGACCAAGTCCCGGCCGGCGCCGTTTGCCCGCAGGACAGCGCGCCGGTGTTCGTCAGCGACAAGGCCGACTTCATCCGCCGCTTCAAGCCCGTGCCCGGCCAGCCGCTCACCTTTACCGCGCCCGACCTCATCCAGGGTGGCAAGGACGCGGACAAGCTGCAGCTCATCCCCTTCTTCCGCCTGCACGACTCGCGTTACATGGTCTATTGGGCGCGGTCCACGCCGGCCCAGCAGAGCCTGATGCGTGCCGAGCTGGCCAAGGCCGAGGAAGAGCGCCTGGCGCTGGACGCGCAGACCATCGACCAGGTCGCCCCGGGCGAGCAGCAGCCCGAGTCCGACCACAGCTTCCAGGGCGAGGGCGCCGAAACCGGCATCGCGCCGGCCGGCCGCTGGCGGCATGCGAAGCAGTGGTTCGGCTACACGCTGAACGACCCGCAGGCACAGGGCCGGCTGCTGCGCCTGATGCTGGCCAGCGGCGATGCGGGCCGGCGCTTTGACGTGGTCGTCAACGGCCGTGTCGTCGCCGAGCTGGCGCTGGCCTCCGAAGCCCAGCCGCTGTATGCCCGCGAAGTGCCACTGCCGCCCGATCTCGTCGCTGCCGCAGGCGGCAAGCTGGAGGTGCGCTTCGTTGCCAAGCCGGGTTCCCTCGCCGGTGGCCTCTACGGCCTGAGGCTGTTGCGTTGACTGATGGCAGCGGCGCAATGTTGCTGCTCATGGACAAGCGCCTGGCCTTGCGTTGTTGGCACCACGTTCGCGGCGCAGATGCCGCGAACCTCACACATAAGCGCCCGCAAGCGCAGTTTCACTCACGGACCATCCTGCCCATGACCTCGAACATTCCATCGCACAGCGCCGCCATGCCCATCGTGCAACGCCGCTTCCGCCTCTCCCGCCTGGTGTCGCTGGTTGCGCTGATCGCCCCGCTGGCGATGGCGCAGACCACCGTCAGGATCGACCTCACCAAGCCTGGCCTGCCGGTCAGCCCGACCCTGTACGGTTTGATGACCGAGGAGATCAACTTCTCCTACGACGGCGGCCTGTATGCGGAACTGGTGCGCAACCGCGCCTTCAAGAATCACGGCTACACGCCGGAACACTGGTCGCTGGTGCAGGACGCCGGCGGCAGCGCCGCGATGGCGCTCGACGAGCGTTACCCGGTCGCCGGCACTGCCCTGACGACCAGTCTGCGGATCGACGCCGAGAACGCTTCGCCGGGTCACCGTGTCGGTATCGCCAATGCGGGCTACTGGGGCATCCCTGTCACGCCGAACACCAGCTACCGCGCCAGCTTCTACGCCAAGACGTCCGGCGCCGCCGGCGTGCCGCTGACCATTAGCATTGAAGGCGTCGACGGCAAGACCGTCTACGCCCAGGCCGAAGGCGGCCGCATCGACGGCCAATGGAAGCGCTACAGCGTCACCCTCACCACCGGTGCGAACGTCAAGCCGACCGCCGAAGCGCGCCTGGTGCTTGCCACCGAAAGCCCGGGCAAGGTGTGGTTCAACCTGGTGTCGCTGTTCCCGCCGACCCACAAGGACCGGCCGAACGGCCTGCGACCCGACCTGATGCAAAAGATGATCGACATGAAGCCGGGCTTCCTGCGCTTCCCCGGCGGGAACTATGTCGAAGGCGGCAGCGTGACGAACCGCTTCAAGTGGAAGGAAACGCTGGGCCCGATCGACCAGCGCCCAGGCAATCCCGGCACCTGGGGCTACCGCTCCACCGACGGCATGGGGCTGCTCGAATTTCTGCTGTGGTGCGAGGACATGAAGGCCGAGCCGGTGCTGGCGGTGTTCGCCGGCTACGCGCTCAACGGCGAGTCCGTCCCAGTCGGCAAGGAACTGCAGCCCTTCGTCCAGGACGCGCTCGACGAAATCGAATATGTGACCGGCGACGTGAGCACGAAGTGGGGCGCCAAGCGCGCCAAGGACGGCCATCCGGCGCCGTTCAAGCTGCGCTATGTCGAGATCGGCAACGAGGATGGCTTCGAGAAGAACAAGACCTACGACGGCCGCTACACCCAGTTCCACGACGCCATCAAGAAGAAGTACCCGAAGATCAAGCTGATCTCCACGGTCAATGGCAAGGACTGGCTGGGCCAGCAACAGAAGTTGTCCAGCCGGGTGCCCGACCTGATCGACGAGCACTACTACTACAACCCGATGGAGATGATGAACGACGCCGCGCGCTATGACAGTTATGCGCGCAGCGGGCCGAAGGTCTTCATCGGCGAATGGGCGGGGCAGGAAGGCTCGCCGACCACCAACCTGCACGGCGCACTGGCCGATGCCGCCTTCATGGCCGGCATGGAGCGCAATGCCGACATCGTCGAGATGTCCTGCTACGCGCCGCTGTTTGTGAACGTGAACCCGGGCGGCATGCAGTGGCAGTACAACCTGATCGGCTACAACGCGCAGTCCAGCTACGGTTCGCCGTCGTACTACGCGCAAAAGATGTTCAGCAACTATCTGGGCAATGTTTCGCTGCCGGTGCACGCCGAGAAGGTCAGCACGCAAACCTGGCAGCAGCAGCCCAAGAAGGAGACGCCGCAGGACGTGCCGCCGGCCAGGCAGGTGCCGACGATGTTCTTCTCGGCGACCAAGTCGGACCAGCGCGGCGAGATCTACCTGAAAGTCGTCAACGCGATCGGCAACGCGCAGACGGTGCAGGTCGACCTGGCCGGCGCCGCCAAGGTGGCGGCCGAAGGCGAGGCCATCGTACTGAGCTCGGCGCACAAGGAAGACACCAACACCATCACCGAGCCGACCAAGGTGGTGCCGGTGACGAGCAAGGCGAGCGGGCTCGGCAAGCAGTTCAGCTACAGCTTCGCGCCGTATTCTGTGACGGTGCTGGTGCTGTCGACCAAATAGGCCGCCAGTACCGCGTGGACGCGCTGTGTCGGTTCCTTGGTTTACATGGCATTCCGACACAGACGCGGCGACCGCGCCAGGCGTTCGGCCAGAGGTGAGAGACTGGCCCATACCGAAATCGACATGGCTTGACGGAGAAATGTCATTGGTCGCGCATCACTGGCCTTCCTACCATCGGCTGTCACAAGACCTCAGATGGAGACAACCATGAGAATTCTGCGCCGCAGCCTGCTGGCCGCCGCTTTGCTGACCCCCGCGTTCGGCGCCCTTGCCGCCCCGCTCGTCATGGGCTTCTCCCAGGTGGGCGCCGAAAGCGAATGGCGCACCGCCAACTCCGCGTCCATCAAGGCCGCGGCCAAGGAGGCCGGCATCACGCTGAAGTTTGCCGACGCGCAGCAAAAGCAGGAGAACCAGGTCAAGGCGATCCGCAGCTACATCGCCCAGAAGGTCGACGTCATCGCTTTCTCGCCAGTCGTCGAATCCGGCTGGGACACGGTGCTCAAGGAAGCCAAGACGGCCGGCATCCCTGTCATCCTGACCGACCGCGCCGTCAAGGTGGCCGATCCGTCGCTGTACGTGACCTTCATCGGCTCGGACTTCGTCGAAGAAGGCCGCAAGGCGGGCAAGTGGGTGCTGGAGCGGGCGGCCAAGGCGCCGGGCGGCGCCCTGAACATCGTCGAGCTGCAGGGCACCGTGGGCTCGGCCCCGGCCATCGACCGCAAGAAGGGCTTCGAGGAAGCCATCAAGGGCAACCCCAAGCTGCAGATCATCCGTTCGCAGTCGGGCGAGTTCACGCGTGCCAAGGGCAAGGAAGTGATGGAGTCCTTCCTGAAGCAGCGCGACAAGAAGATCGACGTGCTGTTCGCGCACAACGACGACATGGCGATCGGTGCCATCCAGGCGATTGAAGAGGCGGGGCTCAAGCCCGGTCAGGACATCGCCATCGTGTCGATCGACGGCGTGCGCGGTGCCTTCGAGGCGATGAAGGCCGGCAAGCTCAACGTGACCGTCGAATGCAACCCGCTGCTGGGGCCGCAGCTGATGCAGTTGGCCAAGGACGTGGTCGCCAAGAAGCCGGTAGAAAAGCGCATCACCGTGACGGAGGGCGTGTACACGGCGGATCAGGCGGCCAAGGAATTGCCGAACCGGAAGTACTGAGTGAGAACCGAGGACAGGACCTGCGTCCTGTCCGACGCCTCACGAAGGACTCGGCGCTTGCGAGCGCCGAGGCTTGAGAACGCGAAACCATGACTCTCCATAGAACCGCCGAGCCCGTGCTGGAGCTCTCCGGCATCCACAAAGGCTTCCCCGGCGTCAAGGCGCTCAGCGACGTCAGCCTGCGCCTGTTCCCCGGGGAGGTTCATGCGCTGATGGGCCAGAACGGCGCCGGCAAGTCCACCCTCATCAAGGTGCTGACCGGCCTCTACACGCCCGAAGCCGGCACCATCAAACTCGGCGGCGAGACCATCGCCCCGCGCCGCACCGAAGAAGCCCAAGCCCTCGGCATCCAGACCGTCTACCAGGAGGTCAACCTCTGCACCAACCTCAGCGTCGCAGAGAACATCTGCGCCGGGCGCTTCCCGCGCCGCTGGGGTCGCATCGACTGGTCTGCGGTGAACGCCGAAGCCAAACGAGTGCTCGCCCAGATGGACCTCGACATCGACGTGACCACGCCGCTGTCGCGCTACTCGCTGTCCGTCCAGCAAATGGTGGCCATCGCCCGCGCGCTGCGCGTGCAGGCCCGCGTGCTCATCCTCGACGAGCCCACCTCCAGCCTCGACGACGCGGCCGTGCAGCGCCTCTTCACCGTGCTGCGCCGCCTGCGCGAGCAGGGCCTGGCCATCCTCTTCGTCACCCACTTCCTCGACCAGACCTATGCGCTGGCCGACCGCATCACGGTCATGCGCAACGGCGAGACCGAGGGCGAGTACCTGGCGAGCGACCTCAGCCGTCTGGCCCTCGTCAACAAGATGGTGGGCGCGCCGCCCGACCAGCAGCCCACCCGCCTGGACAGCCAGGCCCCGACCACCGGCGCCGCGGTGTTGAAGGCGCAAGGGCTGACCCGGCGCGGCGCGCTGCACCCGCTGGACCTGGAGCTCAAGCGCGGCGAGGTGTTGGGCCTGGCCGGCCTGCTGGGCTCCGGCCGCACCGAGGCCGCGCGCCTGCTGTTCGGCGCCGACGCCGCCGATTCGGGTCATGTGGAAACCGAAGGCCGTACGGGCCGCTGGCACTCGCCGCGCGAGGCCATCGCCGCCGGCATCGCCTTCTGCTCGGAGGACCGCAAGCACGAAGGCGCCATCCTCGACCTCTCGGTGCGCGAGAACATCTTGCTTGCGCTGCAGGCCCGGCACGGCCTGGACCTCGTCATGAGCCGTGAAGCGCAGCAGGCCCTGGCCGACGACTACATCAAGCGCCTGGGCATCAAGACGCCGAGCGCCGACACGCCCATCGGGCAACTCAGCGGCGGCAACCAGCAGAAGGCCCTGCTGGCGCGCTGGCTGGCCACGAATCCGGCCGTGCTCATCCTCGACGAGCCCACCCGAGGCATCGACGTGCGCGCCAAGGAAGACCTGATGGATGCCGTGCGCGCCCTGGCCCACAAGGAAGACGGCAGTGGCATGTCCATCCTCTTCATCTCGTCTGAGTTGCCCGAGGTCCTGCATTGCAGCGACCGCGTCCTCGTGATGCGCGACCGCCGCGCCGCCGGCGAATACCGCCGCGGCGAGCTGGACGAACGCAGCGTGCTTGAAGTCATCGCCGCGGAGCCTGTCTCGGCTGCGGCCTGAGCGTGTCCAACATGAATCACCCCACCGTCCCCGCGCTGCGCGCCGCCCTGGCCACCCTGACCCTGCTCTGCCTGGCGGCACTCACACCGGCCGCGCGCGCGCAGTCACCGACCGGACTTGACGCCCAGGGCCAGGCGCAGCGCCAGCCACTGACGCCCGACGCACGCGGCTTTGCATGGACGCCGCTGGCCGCAGGTGCCCAGGTGCAACTCGGCGCGCTGACCCGCAACATCCTGTTCTACGGGCCAGGCCTCGTCCGAGTGACGGCTCACCTGGGCCAGAGCCATGCCACCCAGCCCAGCCTGGTCGTGGTGGCCGCGCCGCAGGCCGTGCCGCTGAACGTGAAGGAGTCTGCCGACGCGTTGGTGCTGACCAGCGCGGCCGTGCGTGTGGAGATCGACAAGCGCAGCGGAGCCCTCGCCTTCTACCGGCCTGATGGCAGCCTGTTCACCCGCGAGCAGGCGCCCGCCGCGCTCAAGGCCATCGAGATATCCGGCGCGCCGACCTACGCGATGACGCAGGCCTTCAGCCTCACGGCCGACGAGTCGCTCTACGGCCTGGGCCAGTACAACGAGTCCTACATGGACTACCGCGGCCGTGACGTGCTGATGGTGCAGACCAACATCGGCACCGTCCTGCCCTTCATGATCTCGACGCGACGCTGGGGCGTGCTCTGGGACGTCTATTCMAAGATGCGCTTCACCGACGACGCGCAGGGCGCCCGCTTCTGGGCCGAGAGCGCGCCGGCCGGCGCCGACTACTACCTCGTCGCCGGCACGACGATGGACGACCTGATGGCGGGCTACCGCCAGCTCACCGGCGCTGCGCCCATGTTCCCGAAGAGCGCCCTGGGCCTGTTCATGAGCAAGGAGCGCTACAAGACGCAGCAGCAGTTGCTCGACGTCGCGAAGCGCTTCCGTGCCGACCACTTCCCGCTCGACACCATCGTGCAGGACTGGCAGTACTGGGGCGGCGACAAGGACGGCACCTGGAGCGGCATGACCTGGAACGCCGAGCGCTTCCCCGACCCGCGCGGCATGGTCGACACGCTGCACCGCGAACTGAACACCAAGCTGATGGTGTCCATCTGGCCCTCGATCGGTGACGACACGGCACTTGCCAAAGAGCTCGACGCCAAGGGCTTGCGCTTCGCGCCCAAGCACTGGATTTCCGGCAAGGCGCAGGTCTACGACGCCTTCAGTGCCGAAGGCCGCGCCATCTATTTCAAGCACACCAAGAAGGGCCTGTTCGACATCGGCGTGGACGCGCTGTGGATGGACGGCACCGAGGTCGAGGTGGGCGGCGCCGCGCATGACCCCGGCGAGGTCGAGGCCGACATCAAGCGCCTCGGCCGCAATGCCATGGGCGACTTCACGCGCTACCTCAACGTCTACAGCCTGGTCACGACGCGCGGCGTCTACGAAGGCCAGCGCGCCAGCAGCAACAAGCGCGCGATGACGCTGACCCGCTCCGCCTGGGCCGGCCAGCAGCGCTACGCCGCACTGCCCTGGTCGGGCGACACGACGGCCAGCTGGGCGACGTTGCGCGCGCAGATCGCCGGCGGCCTGAACGTCGGCATGGCCGGCACGCCTTACTGGACGCAGGACACCGGCGGCTTTTTCGTGCCCTACCCGGGCGGCGAGCGCAACCCGGCCTGGCGCGAGCTGTACGCGCGCTGGAACCAGTTCGGCATCTTCAACCCCATCTACCGCATCCACGGCACGGACGTCGAGCGCGAGCCCTATCTGTACAAGACGCTGGACCCGGCCGTCTACCGTTCGTTGCTGAGCGCCGCGCAGCTGCGCTACCGGCTGCTGCCCTATCTCTACGGCCTGGCCTGGCGTGCGCACGAAGAGGGCTACGTGA
The DNA here is from genome assembly GCF_056400485.1 of Roseateles sp. P5_B10. Lineage (NCBI taxonomy): Bacteria > Pseudomonadati > Pseudomonadota > Betaproteobacteria > Burkholderiales > Sphaerotilaceae > Roseateles > Roseateles sp. P5_B10. The sequence goes on along the minus strand of NZ_JBFULE010000004.1, from coordinate 10,272 downwards.
TGATGCGCGGGCTGGCGATGGACTTCCCCGACGAGACCGCGCTACGCAAGGTGGACGACACCTATATGTTCGGCCCGGCCTTCCTCGTACAGCCCGTCACGCACTCCACGCTCTATGCCGAGGTGCCGCCCGCCGCCACCATTCCCGCCAGCGCGCTGCGTACGCCTTCTGGCGAGCCGGGGCTGGCGCTGGAGTACTTCGCCGGCATGAATTTCGAGAAGCCGGCCAGCCGCACCGTAGACGGCCCGGTCGCCCACGACTGGCCGCCCGCGCCGCTCGGCAGCGTGCCGCCCGGCCTGCAGAGCCTGAACCAGTTCTCGGCGCGCTGGCAGGGCACGCTCGTCGTGCCCGAATCGGGTGAGTACGAGATCGGTGTCGAGGGCGACGACGGCTTCCGCCTGTGGCTGGACGACAAACTCCTGGTCGACGACTGGAAGAACGGCGCCGCGCGCTTCGAGGGCAAGCGCGTCATGCTGAACGCCGGCCAGGCCGTCAAGCTGCGTATCGAGTTCTATCAGGACGGCGGCGGGCGCAAGCTGCGCCTGGCCTGGCGCACGCCCGGCCAGCTGCTGGCGCTTGCCGACCAACAACGCCAGATCGACAAGCGCCAGGCCACGCTGCTGCCGACGGGTGCCGCGTGGTTCGACTTCTGGAGCGGCCGCCGCCACGCCGGCGGCGAGACCGTGTCCCGCGAGTACCCGCTGGACCAGTTCCCGCTGTTCGTGCGCGCCGGCAGCATCGTGCCGATGGGCCCGGTCATCGAGCACGTCGGCCAGCAGCCCGATGCGCCCTATGAGATCCGCATCTATCCCGGCGCCGACGCGCAGTTCACTCTCTACGAGGACGACGGCGAGACCTACCGCTACGAGACCGGCGAACGTGCGACCGTCACGCTGCGCTGGGACGACGCCCGGCGCACCTTGCAAGTCGGCGCCCGCGAGGGCCGCTTCCCCGGCCTCGTCCAGCAGCGCCGCTTCAACGTGACACTGGTCGATACCAGCGGCCCCAGCACGAAACCGCAGTCCGTCCTCTACCGTGGCGAAGCGACGGCGCTGCAATTCACGACCCCATGAGTTCTCCCACGCTTGCCATGTCTTCTCCGCCCGCGCGCGCCGCCCTCTGGCGCCATCCCCTGCTCCGGCCGGTTGCCGCGCTCGCGCTGCTGCTGGCCGTCGCGGCCCTCTTCGTGCCGGGCTTCCTGCACCTGGAGATCAAGGACGGGCACCTCTACGGCAGCCTGATCGACATCCTGCATCGCGCCGCTCCCCTGATGCTCGCGGCTTTGGGCATGACCCTGGTGATCGCCACGCGCGGCATCGACGTGTCGGTCGGTGCCGTCGTCGCGATCGCCGGCACGGTGGCCTGTGTGCTGGTCGGCTCGCACGGCCTGGCCGTCGCCTTCGCCGCGGCGCTGGGCACTGCGCTGCTGTGCGGGCTGTGGAACGGGCTGCTCGTGTCGGCCCTGGGCCTGCAGCCGATCATCGCCACGCTGATCCTGATGGTCGCCGGCCGGGGCCTGGCACAGCTGCTGACCGACGGCCAGATCATCACCGTCTACGAGCCCGCGAGCTTCTTCTGGCTGGGCGGCGGCTATCTGCTCGGCCTGCCGGTGTCGCTGTTCGTCGTCGCGACGGTGGGCGGCCTCACGGCGCTGCTGATGAAGCGCACGGCCCTGGGCCTGTTCATCCAGACCGTCGGCATCAACCCCGTCGCCGCGCGTCTGGCCGGCGTGCGCACCGCGGCCATCGTCTTCTTCGTCTACGTCTATTGCAGCCTCGGCGCGGGTCTGGCTGGGTTGATGATCTCGTCCAACATCAAGAGCGCCGACGCCAACAACGCCGGCCTGCTGCTGGAGCTGGACGCCATCCTCGCCGTCACGCTGGGCGGCGGGCAGCTCAGCGGCGGCAAATTCAGCCTCGCCGGCAGCCTGATCGGTGCGCTGATCATCCAGACGCTCACGTCCACCATCTACGCGATGGGCGTGCCGCCGCAGGTCACCATGGTCGTCAAGGCCGTCGTCGTGTTCGCCGTCTGCATCTCGCAGTCGTCCGCCTGGTCGACCTGGAAGAAAGCATGAAAGCCTTGCGCGCGGCCATGGCCGCCCCTTCGTTCACCACCTGGGTCAGCGTCGTGCTGATGGCCCTGCTCTTCATTGCCGGCGCCGCCAACTACACAGGCTTCGCGTCCTCGCAGGTCGTGCTCAACCTGCTCATCGACAACGCCTTCCTGCTCGTCATCGCGGTCGGCATGAGCTTCGTCATCCTGTCCGGCGGCATCGACCTGTCGGTCGGCTCRGTGCTGGCACTGACCACCATGGTGGCTGCCTGGCTGCTGCAGGTGGCGCACTTGCCGGCGGAGCTGGTCATCGTCGTCGTTCTGGTGGGCGGCGCGGCCTTCGGCGCGTTGCAAGGCGTGGTCATCCACGTCTTCAGGCTGCAGCCCTTCATCGTCACGCTGGCCGGCATGTTCCTGGCGCGCGGCCTGTGCTTCCTGATCAGCGTGGACAGCATCACCATCGATGCGCCGCTGTTCGTGACGCTGTCGCAGACGCAGATATCGCTCTTTGGTGGCGCCTTCCTGTCTCCCGGTGCCGTGATCGCCCTGGCGATGCTGGGCCTGGGCCTGTGGGTGGCGCACTGCACCGCCTTCGGYCGCACCGTCTACGCTTTGGGCGGCAGCGAGGCCTCGGCGCTGATGATGGGCCTGCCCGTCGGCCGCACCAAGGTCGCCGTCTACGCGCTGAGCGGCTTCTGCGCCTCGCTGGCCGGCCTGCTGTTCGCGTTCTACATGCTGAGCGGCTACGGCCAGCATGCCCAGGGCGTGGAGCTGGACGCGATCGCAGCCGTCGTCATCGGCGGCACCGTGCTGACGGGCGGGTATGGCTATGTAGCCGGCGCGTTGTCAGGCGTGCTGGTGCTCGGCCTGATCCAGACGCTGATCGCATTCGACGGCACGCTCAGCTCCTGGTGGACCAAGATCGTCATCGGCGCCCTGCTCTTCGTCTTCTGCGCCGTGCAGCGCCTGTTGTCCCTGAAGAAGGTCGTTGCCTGATGGTCAAGCGGCGGTCTCTCGCATCGCCCGGCTGCAAACCATGAAGGTCCCGCCGCGCCGCGCGCTGCTGTTTTGGCTGGCGTCGGGGCTGACATTCAGCGGCGCGGTGATGGCCGATCCGGCATCGCTGGGCGAGCGCGGCCGGCTGATCTTCAGCGATGACTTCAAGCAGGCGCTGGACCCGGCCACCTGGGTCGCGGAGATCGAGGCAAAGCCCGGCTCGACGGTTCGCACCGAGAACGGCCACCTCGTCCTCGACACAGCCGGCGGCGTGACCGTCTGGCTGAACCGGCGCCTGAGCGGCAACCTCCTCATCGAATACCGCCGCCGCATCGTCCTGCAGGGCGGCGCCAACGACAGGCTCAGCGACCTCAACCAGTTCTGGATGGCGACCGGTCCCGGCGGCGTCTCGCCCTTGGGCCGCAATGGCGCGTTCGAGTCCTATGACGCCTTGAGCCTGTACTACTTCGGCATCGGCGGCAACGGCAACACCAGCACGCGGCTGCGCAAGTACGGCGACGGCCAGCGCGTGTTGTTGCAGGAGCGGCTGGACGCCGAACACCTGCTCAAACCCAACCACGACTACCTCGTCCAGACCCTCGTCAAGGACGGTCGCTCAACTGTCTACGTCGACGGCCAGCTGCTCTTCGAGCACCGCGACGAGAGCCCGCTGCGCGAGGGCTGGTTCGGCCTGCGCAGCACCTGGTCGCGCCAGCAGGTCGGTGCGCTACGCATCTACGCGCTGGACTGAGTTAGCCTGCGCAGCGATGCGCTACCTGATCTTCGATTTCAGCGACGGCGACGACGGCATCGCCACGCTGGAGGCCATGGCCTCGACGCGAGCCGAGGAGCACAGCAGCGTGCTGGCCGAGGCCCAGCAGGTGCTGGACTGGGCGCACAGCCACTTCCCTGGTCGCCACGGCCCGGTCGAGGACGGCCAGGCCTGGGACCACGAGCTGCTCGTGCAGCAGGAAGAGGGCGGTTGGCTGACCGTCACGCTGACGCTGAGCGCGTCGGCGGAATTTCTCGAGGCATTCCTGGCGGTCTACGGCGAGGCCGAAGACTGAGCGCCTTCAACCTTGCAGGCCGCGCCCGCGCTTTGCATGCGCGGACTGTCAGGCAGGCGTCGCCGAGCCCGCGGGGGCTCAGCTCGGTCCAGCCTAACCCTTGAGCGTCTGCTCCAGCACGTGCAGCTGCTGGTTCAGCTCGGTGTTCTTCTGGCGCTCGGCGCCGATCTTGCGCACCGCGTGCAGCACGGTCGTGTGGTCCCGCCCGCCGAAGAGTTCGCCGATCTCGGGCAGGCTCTTCTGCGTCATCTCCTTGGCCAGGTACATCGCAATCTGGCGCGGCCGGGCGATGCTGGCCGGGCGCTTCTTGGAGTACATGTCGGCGATCTTGATCTTGTAGAAGTCGGCCACCGTCTTCTGGATGTTCTCGACACCGATCTGGCGGTTCTGGATGGACAGCAGATCCTTCAGCGCCTCGCGGGCCAAGGTGATGCTGATCTCCTTGTGCGAGAACTTGGCATAGGCCAGCACCTTGCGCAGCGCGCCTTCGAGCTCGCGCACATTGGCGCGCACGTTCTTGGCGACGAAGAAGGCGACGTCCTCGGGCATGGGCGTGCCCTCGGCCTCGGCCTTCTTGATCAGGATGGCGACGCGCATCTCCAGCTCGGGCGGCTCGATGGCGACAGTCAGGCCGGCGTCGAAGCGGCTGGTGAGGCGCTCGTCGATGTCCACCAGCCCCTTGGGGTAGGTGTCCGACGTCATGATGATGTGGGCCTTCTTGGCCAGCAGCGCCTCGAAAGCGTTGAAGAACTCCTCCTGCGTGCGGTCCTTGCCGGCGAAGAACTGCACATCGTCGATCAGCAGCAGGTCCAGCGAGTGGTACTTGGCCTTGAGCTCGTCGAAAGTCTTGCGCTGGTAGTTCTTGACGACGTCGGAGATGAACTGCTCGGCGTGCAGATAGAGCACGCGGGCGTCCGGGCGGTCCTTCAGCAGCGCGTTGCCCACGGCGTGGATCAGGTGGGTCTTGCCCAGGCCGACGCCGCCGTAGATGAAGAGAGGGTTGTAGGTCACGCCCGGCGCGCCGGCGACGTGAAGTGCGGCCGTGCGCGCCATCTGATTGGCGCGGCCGGGCACCAGCGTGTCGAAGGTCAGCTGCGGATTGATGCGGTGCTTGGCCGAGGCGGGCGCCTGCGAGGGCAGCATGATGGTGCTGGCCGGGGGCGCGCTGACGGGCCGCAGCGCGGCGCTCGGTTCGGCCGGAAACGCCGACGGCTGCTGAGGTGCCTGAGCGGCGCCCGACATCGAGCTGGGCATGGTGATGGGCACGCTCGACGCGTCGCGCGCAACCAGGGACAGCTCCAGCCGCGTCGGGCGGCCGGCCAGTTCGGTCAGGATGGCTTCGATGCGGGCCGCGTACTGACGACGGATCCAGTCGCGCTTGAAGTGGTTGGGCACCTTCAGCGTCGCCACGAGGGCGCTGTCGGCGGCTTCGCCAGACACCGTGGCGGGTGGCAGCGGGCGAATCCAGGTGTTGAACTGCTGTTCAGGCAGCTCGGTGGCCAGGCGCTCGCAGCCCCGCCGCCAAAGCTCTGACGCCCAATCCGGCGAATTCATGCCCTCTAAGCCCGTCATCACGCCCGTCTTCAAAGCCTGCACCCCATCCACCGTATGTTCTTCTTCGCTCATTGTGGAAAACTTCTTTTCGAGCGGCTGGATTGTACGGACCCGAGGCCACCGAAGGACGGGTTATCCACAGAATTTGGCAGGGGGTCAATCCCTGGCAAACCCGGCTTGAGACTGGCGACTTATTGACCGGGTCGGCGGCTTCTGCTGTAATGCCGGGTTTTCGCGCATTGCCGGCCGGTTGCGACTGGTTCGCCATGCGCTTTTCTTGCCGGATACGAACCGGCCATTCTTGCCGGGTGTCAAAACCGGCCTTCTTGCCGGGTGCCAACCGCTGTGCCCGGCCTGCACAAACCCTCCAAAGAGGTTTCCCATGAAGCGTACCTACCAAGCCTCCAAGACCCGCCGCGCCCGTACCCACGGTTTCCTGGTGCGCATGAAGACCCGCGGTGGCCGTGCCGTCATCGCCGCACGCCGCGCCAAGGGCCGCAAGCGCCTGGCCGTCTAAGCCGCGCGACGACGCCACCCGTGCGTCGTCAGCCTGTCGGGCACCCGATGATCGGCAAGCTGCAGCGCCCGGTGGACTTTGAGCGTGTGCTCGGCAAACAAAGCCGGGCCCGCRGCGCGCATTTCGCGCTGCACCATCTCTCGGCCAACCCGGCGCCCAGCGCTTGGCGTGCCGCCAAGTTGCGCACAGCCTCAGCCGAGTTATCAACAGGCGAATCACAGCCTGTTCACAACCCTGTGGAACAGAACCCGCCCACTGCGCCTGAAGGCTGCTGGGTGGGCATCGTCGTTCCCAAGCGGCATGCCAAGCGCTCCGTGACACGCCAGCTCTTGAAGCGCCAGATCCGCGCCGCATTTGCTGCAGCGACCGGCATGCCGCCGGGTTTGTGGGTTGTCCGCTTGCGCGCTCCGTTTGACCGCCAGAAGTTCCCCAGCGCCGCTTCCGACGCGCTGCGCCAGGCTGCCCGAGCCGAGCTGGCTCAGCTTCTGGATAAAGCCATGGCATCCAAGCCGGGCACGAAGACGTGAAGCCGAGCTGGCCCGCCCGCGCTTTGATGGCCATCGTGCGCGGCTACCGCCTCATGCTCAGCCCCTGGCTGGGCAACGCCTGCCGCTTCGAGCCGACCTGCTCCCGCTACTCGCTGGGCGCGCTTGAGAAACACGGTGCGCTGGCCGGCAGCTATCTGACCGTCCACCGCATCCTGCGCTGCCAGCCCTGGTGTAACGGCGGGCACGACCCCGTGCCTGACAATCCGCCGCGGCTGTTTTCCCGCCTCCTCTCTCCCCCCGTGACGCGCGCCTCCTGCGCGTCCTCTTCCTCGTCCGAGTCTCCTCATGACTGATATTCGCCGCACCGTGCTGTGGGTGGTGTTCACGATGTCTCTCGTCCTGCTCTGGGACGGTTGGCAAAAGCACAACGGGCATCCCTCGATGTTCAGCCCGACGCCCAAGACCGTGTCGACGGCACCGGCCGGACCTGCGTCGTCTGGCGTACCGGCAGCGACCGCTGCTGGCGGTACGGCTGCTGCCCAGGCGCCCACGATCGCCGCACCAGTGGCCGCGCTGTCCGAGCAGATCACCATCCGCACCGACGTGCTGACGGTCACGGTGGACACCCTGGGCGGCGACATCGTCCGCGCCGAGCTGCCCAAATACCTGACGTCGCCGGACCCGACCRTCACCGACCAGCTGCTGCAGATGGTGCATCTGCAGAAAAAGCCCGAGTTCACGCCCCAGCCGGTCGTGCTGTTCAATGAGGGCCAGCACTACCGGGCCCAGACCGGCCTGGTCAGCGCCCAGGGCCCGCTGCCTGCCCACACCACGCCGATGACGGCGGTGGCCGGCGAGCGCGAGCTCAAAGAGGGCCAGAACGAGGTCAAGCTGCGCCTGGAATCGGCCGAGGTCGGTGGCGTCAAGCTCATCAAGACCTTCACGTTCAAGCGCGGTGTCTACACGGTGGGCGTCACGCATGAAGTCGTCAACCACGGTGCCGCGCCCGTCACGCCGCAGGTCTACCTGCAGTTGGTGCGTGACGGCAGTACCGTCACCGGCGGCGCGGCTTTCACGCCCAGCTTCACGGGCCCGGCGGTCTACAACAGCAACACCAAGTTCAAGACGCTGAAGTTCGAGGACATCGACAAGGGCAAGGTCGACATCGAGAAGCAGGCCAACGACGGCTGGGTTTCGATGGTGCAGCATTACTTCGCCAGCGCCTGGCTCGTCAATGAAGCCGGCAATCGCGAGTTCTTCGTGCGCAAGCTACCTGGGCAGGCCGGCGTGCGCGGCGACGCCTACGCCACCGGCATGGTTTTCACGCTGCCCACGCTCGCACCCGACACCAGCGCGACCCAGCAGGCCACTCTCTTCGCCGGCCCGCAGGAGGAAAACAACCTCTCAGCACTGGCGCCGGGCCTGGAGCGCGTCAAGGACTACGGCATGCTGACCATCCTGGCCGAGCCGTTGTTCTGGCTGCTGGACAAGCTGCATGGCTTCATCGGCAACTGGGGCTGGACCATCGTTGCCCTGGTGCTGCTGCTCAAGATCGCGCTGTACAGCCTGAACGCCAGCGCCTACAAGTCCATGGCCCGCATGAAGGCCGTGGCGCCCCGCATCAACGAGATGAAGGAGCGCCTGAAGGACAAGCCGCAGGAAATGCAGCAGGAGATGATGAAGATCTACCGCGAGGAGAAGATCAACCCCATCGGGGGCTGCCTGCCCATCTTCCTGCAGATGCCCATCTTCATGGCCCTGTACTGGGTGCTGCTGTCCACCGTCGAGATGCGCCAGGCGCCGTGGACGCTGTGGATCACCGACCTGTCCGTGCGCGACCCCTACTTCATCCTGCCGCTGCTGATGATGGCGTCCAGCCTGTTCCAGGTCTGGCTCAATCCGCCGGCCGCCGATCCCATGCAGCAGAAGATGATGTGGATCATGCCCGTGGCCTTCGGCGTCATGTTCTTCGTCTTCCCGTCCGGCCTGGTGCTGTACTGGCTGACGAACAACATCCTGTCCATCGCCCAGCAGTGGCTGATCAACAAGCGATTGGGCGTGAACTGAATCACGTGAATCTGCACAGCCCCCGCACCCGGGGGCTTCTTTCTGCCCGGGGTTAGCAGTTCAATGGCTTCGCGGGGCAGAGAACACCGGCCCGGACGGGACTCACGAGAGCGCCCGAACCGAGCCTCCCCCGCGCCAACCTCTGATGCAGCCGCTCCTTCGAGCGGCTGTTTCTTTTTGCGCCGCGACAATTGCATTCATGCTCGCTCGTCACGCAGACACCATTGCTGCCATCGCCACCGCTCCCGGGCGCGGCGCCGTGGGCATCGTCCGCGTGTCGTCACCACAAGGCCTCGCGCCGCTCATTGAAGCCGTCTGCGGCCGCGCGCTGAAACCTCGCGAGGCGACCTACCTGCCGTTCCGCGATGAAGCCGGCGCGGCCATCGACCAGGGCCTGGCCCTGCACTTCCCGGCGCCGCACTCCTACACCGGTGAGCATGTGCTCGAACTGCAGGCCCACGGCGGCGCCGTCATCATGCAGCTGCTGCTGGCGCGGGTCATCGAGGCCGGCGCGAGCGTTCGGCTTGCCGAACCGGGCGAGTTCACGCAGCGCGCTTTCCTGAACGGCAAGCTCGACCTTGCCCAGGCCGAGGCCGTGGCCGACCTCATCGATGCCAGCACCGAGGCGGCCGCGCGCAGCGCGAGCCGGGCGCTGGGCGGCGCGCTGTCGCACGAGGTCGGTGTGCTGCGCGACCAGCTCATCCAGCTGCGCATGCTGGTCGAGGCGACGCTGGACTTTCCCGAAGAGGAGATTGACTTCCTTGAGAAGGCGGACGCCTTCGGCCGTCTGGATCGGCTGGCTGCGCAACTGAGGGAAGTGCAAGCTCGAACTCGCCAGGGCGCGCTGCTGCGCGACGGCCTCAAGGTCGTGCTCGCCGGCCAGCCCAATGTCGGCAAGAGCTCGCTGCTGAATGCACTGGCCGGCGCCGAGCTCGCCATCGTCACGCCCATTCCCGGCACGACGCGCGACAAGGTCAGCCAGACCATCCAGATCGAAGGCGTGCCCCTGCACATCACCGACACCGCCGGCCTGCGCGATGCGACGGCCGACGAGGTCGAGCGCATCGGCGTGGCGCGATCCTGGGATGCGATCGCGGACGCCGACGTCGTGCTCTTCCTGCACGATCTGGGCCGCGTCGGCCAGGCGGACTACGAGGCCGAAGACGAGCGCATCCGCGCGCGGCTGGTCGGTGTGGACGCAAGCCGCATCGTGCAGGTGTTCAACAAGGCCGACCTGGCTGGCGCGCCCGAAGGCGAGATTGCGCTGAGCCTGAAGACGGGCGAAGGCCTCGAAGCGCTGCGCCAGCGCCTGCTGCGGACGGCCGGCTGGCAAGCGGTGCCCGAAGGTTTGTTCATCGCTCGCGAGCGCCACGTGCAGGCCTTGGCGCGCACGGCTGAGCACCTGGCCTTGGCTCGCGAAGTTGCCGCTCAGCGCGACGCAGCGCTGGACTTGCTCGCCGAGGAGCTGCGCCTGGCCCACGATGCGCTGGGTGAAATCACCGGCGTGTTCTCGGCCGATGAGTTGCTC